>JBPCWB010000154.1:0-5900 GCA_051009955.1 Hyphomicrobiaceae bacterium
AAGGTGTGATGGAATTCTTTGAGCAGCAAGGTTGGCGCCACAGTCGTTGAAAAAATTTCCCGACTCGGGGCAGAGCGGTCGCGCCGATGTCAGATCCCATCAGACTGGTCGGGTGGTCACACGCCGATTGACACGGCACAGTCGGGGTAAGACCAAACTCGGTTCGTGCGCACTAACCGGTCTGCATCAAGATCTGCTGCCAAATCGCCACTTCATCGAACAACACCCATTCGCGGTTGATGCCATAGGGACCGAATTCGGCCTGGCTGATCCCCAGCAGGTAGACGTTCGCGCCGCTCGGCGAACCAAATCTTCCGCTGCCACTGTGGCGCCCGCTCAGCGACCAACGCACGGCTGCCCGCGGCGGACGCGCCGCATCTTCGCGCCCGACAACATGGTCAATGGAAAATTCCGCGTCTGGAAAGGCAGCCTTGAGCCCCATCCAGAAGTGATCGACTGCCGCCCAGCCATGCTCCGTGATCCCGCCCGCCTGCTCCTGCTGGACAGCGCGATCGTAGTCGGAGCGGATGACAGCGAAATCCGATCCCATGATCCGCTGCAACATGTCGGCGTAGCGTGTGCCGGGACCATTCTGCTGTGGCAGCACCGCGCTGTATCCGGAAGCATGCTCGTTGTCGTTGGTCAGCGGTGGTGGAAACCGCTCCGGCCCACCGGCATTGGCGATGCGCTCGGCTGCGAATTCCTTCGGGTCAAGTCCGAGCTGGCGCACGATCGCGCCCTGGTCGCGCACCAGCCATTCATCATAAACCTTGTTATCGCGGCACGCGCAGTCGGCAATGATGCGATACGTCAGCTTCTGACCGGCGGCTGAACCATAGCCACCGTCGATGGCATAGGTCGCCGTCGACAAAATGCGGTGCGATGAGAAATAACCCTCGGCGTCGCTCCCCGCCCAAATGACGTCTTCGCCGTAAAGCTGGCGATCGGGAAACTCGGCCAGCGTCGACATCGTTGCCGACACGACAGCCTCTGCACCGACCACGATTCCGCTCGGAGATCGCACTGGGGCATCGTCGGTGTAGTAGGTCCGGATCGCATCGACGTGGCGATCCTCCCAGATCCGTCGCGTAATCTTGAGAATGTAGTCCGGCAGATCCTTGAACTCTTCGTCAAAGCCTGCAAGCGGCATTACCCGGCTCCCTGATCTGCTTGACACTGCCGCCGAACCACGCCCCGGGACAGTTACCAAACTCATGTCAAGATGAACTGAATTGCAATTTTTGCATAGGAATGCATATTTCCTTGGGCAGAGATAGCGCCATAACTCGGGATATTCAATGTCGAAGCGCAACATTACGTCTGTAGATGTCGCCCAGCGTGCGGGCGTCTCCCAGAGTGCGGTTTCACGCACGTTTACCATCGGCGCCAGCGTTTCGGCCAAGACACGCGACAAGGTGCTGACAGCCGCGCGCGAGCTCGGCTATCGCCCCAACGCCATCGCCCGCTCCCTCATCACCAGTCGCTCACGCATGATCGGCGTGGTGATGGCCTATCTGGAAAACCAGTTTTATCCTGGCGTTCTTGAGGCGTTGTCCGGCCAGTTGCAGGAGCGCGGCTATCAGGTGCTGCTGTTCACCGGCTTCAAGGATCGCAACTCGGATCCATTCTTCGAACAAATCATGCAGTATCAGGTTGATGGCCTTTTGCTTGCCTCGACCAGCCTGTCGTCCGCCCTTTCGGAGGAATGCGCGAAGGCGGGAATTCCGGTCGTGATGTTCAACCGTACGACCCGGCGACGCAATACGTCGAGCGTCACGACGGACAACCGCCAAGGCGGTCGTCACGTCGCCGACTTCCTCGTCGCAGGTTCCCATAAACGTTATGGTTATGTGGCCGGCGTGACAAACTCGTCGACCAATCGCGACCGGGAAGCCGGATTCTTTGAGGGCCTGAAGACCCACGGCATTACCAACGGTATCAGTGTTCCTGGCGAAAACACCATGAGTGGCGCGGCCGAAGCAGCGCGGACATTGCTCAAGCGACGCCATCCACCCGATGCCATTTTTGTCAACAATGACAACATGGCCATCGCCGTCATGGATGTGGCCAAAAGTGAATTCGGTTTGAAGGTTCCGGATGACGTGTCGATCGTCAGCTATGATGATACGGGGCCGGCAAGTTGGCATGGCTACCAGCTGACATCATATGCCCAACCGTTACGGCCGATGGTCGATGCGGCCGTTGCATTGCTCATGGCACAGTTGGAAGACAACCGGCGCAATCCGGTTCATACGATCATTGAGGGCCATCTGGCCGTGCGCACCAGCGCGCGGCTGCCCCGCGCGGCCGTCTACGACAGTGACGACCAGATCATTTGGTCGCCAAGCAACGTCGCATAAGGACTCGGTCTGCCCACCTGGCGGCGCCCCAAAGGCTTACGGACAACCAAACAAGTTTCTTGTTGCGGCTTGCTGCTGTTTGCCGCAGTATCTTTGCATACGATTGCAACGTTCGGGCGATCAAGCTCCGACAACTTCTCCAGGGAGGAAGATATGATACGTTTTCAACAATCGTTGTGCTCGCCTGCTGGAGTTCTGGCTCTGGCCGGGGCGATGGCCCTGACCGGTGGCATGGCGGCCAATGCGCAGGACCTGCCTTACAATCTGAAATCCGGCAAACCTTACGCCGACAAGACGCTCAATATTTTGTCAGTCGTCACGCCGCAGTTTGACGGCTTGCGACTCCGCGACAGCGAATTCACCAAGCTGACCGGCATCAAGACGAAGTGGACCTTCATTCCGTTTGCATCACTGCAGGAGAAGGTCGCTTCTGTCGGCGTCGCAGCGAACGGCAGTTTCGATGTTGTGAACTATCTCGACAGCTGGGGCCCGCCAAACGCGCACTGGCTGCAACCGATTGATGCGTGGTTGAAGCGCGACGGGATTTCCATGGACCGTTATCCGCCAGCGTTCGCGCGTTCTGCCCAGTTCAAGGGCCAGACTCTTGGGTTCCCGCTGCGCGCCCATGCGCAACTGTTCTTCTATCGCAAAGACATTCTGGCCAAGGCGGGTGTCGAACCACCAAAGACTTGGGCTGACGTCATCAAGGTTGGCAAGGCCATTCGCGCCAAGAACCTCGGGATCGAACCGCTGGCCCTCTACTATCATAATGACGGCAACCGCCAGGCGCTGTTTATCTGGTTGAACTTCCTGTGGGCTGGTGGCGGAGATGTCTTCGACGACAAAACCTGTCCGGCCTGGGCAAGTGAGGCCGGTCTCAAGGCTACAGAGGATTACATCGCACTCCACACGGTGCACAAGGTCACAAACCCGTCTTCCCTGTCCTTCGTCGAACAGGATGCCCGCCAGTCCTTCCAACAGGGCAAGTCGGCCATGATCCCGGTTTGGTGGTGGGCGTACTCTGCGATGACCAATCCAAAGTCATCGGTTGTGAAAAAGGATCAGGTCGGATTCGTCGGCATGCCGAAGTATGGCGACAAGGCCGTGACCTATGCCATCTCGATGCCGTTCTCGGTGTCGAAATATTCCAAGAACAAGGATGCAGCCTGGGAATTCATGAAATGGCTGTCTAATCCTGCGCTTGAGAAGAAGAATGCAACCGAGCGCAAGGTCGGCGACAAGACGATCATCAACAACGTCGTCACGCATACCGCGAACCTCAAGGACGCCGACGTCAATGCGGCCAACTCCAATATTCAAAAGGCAGCCTGGGAGTCGCTGGAGAACTCCGACATTATGCCGCAAATCGCGGAATGGCCGGAAGTTGGTGATATCCTGTCCGCGGCGATGGCAAAAGCGGCCGCAGGTGGTGATACGCGCAAGTTGATGACGGATGCAGCCGCACAGGCCAAAAAGGTCCTACGTCGCGCCGGCTATTGCCGCTAGCGACTTCAACAAACGAGTTTGGGCGATCATGAAGTCGCTCAAACTCGATCCGATTCCCGTCACCATTCCGAAAACCGGAGCGGCAGTTGTGAGCCGTCGCTTGCGGAGCCCACGTTTGACAGGACCGAGGCACGGCGAAAAATGCGCGACCGCCACCTGAAATACTTACTGGTACTTCCAGCGGTGTTCGTTGTGGTCGCCACGGCGATCTGGCCACTCGTCTCATCTCTTGTGTTGGCCTTTCGGCAGTGGAAACTCTCGCGTTCGAATGTCCCGGGCCCGTTCGTCGGATTTGAAAATTTCAGTTGGGCGCTGCTCGAGGAACCGGATTTCTGGAATGCGGTTTGGGTCACCGGCGTCTATACCATCCTGACCGTCGGGCTGACGACACTGCTGGCGCTCGGCATTGCAATGCTGCTGGCCCCCGGCGGACGTCTCCGCGTGACGGTGCAGACACTCCTCATCCTTCCATTTGCGATGAGCCCGGCGTTGGTCGGTGTCTCCTTCCGCTTCATGTTCAACCCTGAATTCGGCTTATTCGATGCATTCTTCAGTCTCGTGCTGCCGCCCCTCGCCGATATCGCCTGGCTCTCCAATCCGATTCTGGCCTTTGCCGTCTGCGTGATGGCCGACGTCTGGGGCTGGGTGCCGTTCATGACCCTGGTGTTGATCGGTGGTCTGGCGGCGGTGCCGCGCGACACTGTCGAGGCCGCCCAAGTCGACGGCGCCTCAACGTGGCGGGTCTTCCGCGACATTACGCTGCCGCAACTCTTTCCCGTCATCATGGTCGTCATCATTTTGAAATCGATCTTTTCCGTGAAGACATTCGACCAGATCTACATGCTGACCAACGGCGGTCCGGGAACGGCGACGCAGACGCTCGCGCACTACGCATATTTCAATGGCTTCAAGTACTACGACATGGGATATGCCGCCGCGGTCGCCTGGCTGATGGTCATTCCCATGGTGTTTTTGACCTGGGCCTACACCCACTACGTTTTCCGGGAGCAGAACTGATGGCGATATCGAACCGCCAGAAACGTGCCTTCTGGGAAGGTGTGCGGGTTGTGCTGATCATCCTGGTGGCAGCCGTCATGATGATCCCGATACTCTGGATATCATTGGCCGCCTTCAAGCAGCACGTCGATGTCTACCAGCTCAAGCTGTTCTTCACACCGACACTTGAGAATTTCGCAACCGTTTTCGACAGCCCCTACAGTCTCGGCCAGAAATTGTGGAATTCTACGATCGTCGCATCTGTAACCGTTGCCATCGCTATTCCGATCGCGACCTGTGCGGCCTACTCGTTCTCACGCTTCCGCATGCGGGGTGAGCGCGTAATGTTCGTAGCCATCCTCGCGACCCAGTTTGTGCCGGCCGTCGTCATCGTCTTGCCGTTCTTCGTGCTGTTCCGTGACCTCGGCATCCTCGACACACGGCTCGGACTGATCCTGGTCAATCTCTCGATCGTGCTGCCGTTCGCGATCTGGATGATCAAAGGATTCGTCGATGGCATTCCGATCGATACCGAGGAAGCGGCGCTGGTCGATGGTTCGTCCCGTCTGCAGGTGATCCGCAATATCGTGCTGCCCATGGCCGCGCCGGGGATCGTCACTGCGGCGATCTTTTGTTTCATTATCGCCTGGAATGATTTCCTGTTTGCGCTCATCCTAACGACCAACGACGCAGTAACTTTGACCGTCGGACTGGCGCTCTTCAAAGCCGAAGAAGGCGATCTTTGGAATCTTCTGGCCGCGGCAGGCATCATCATCATGGTGCCAATGTTCGTGCTCGCCTTATTGATCCAGAAACACTTCGTTCAGGGAATGACGATGGGAGCGGTGCGCTGATGGCGGCGATATCCTTGAAAGGCCTGACAAAGCGGTGGGGCGATTTCGTCGGTGTCGACAATCAGTCGCTCGAGATCGCGGATCGGGAATTCCTGGTTCTCCTTGGTCCATCCGGCTGCGGCAAGACGACGACAATGCGGATGATCGCGGGTCTCGAAGAACCAACCGCCGGCGAAATCTGGAT
>JBPCWB010000155.1:0-3368 GCA_051009955.1 Hyphomicrobiaceae bacterium
ATCTGTGCTGCCCCGGCACCCTCGCATCGCCGTATGCTGCATGTCCTCATTCGTTGCACAAGCCAAGCCCTTGCATTGGCAATCAGCGACGAGGGATCCGTCATGAATTTGGCACATAGGAAAGGAATACTCACGACGCATTGGAAAGCTTCGGCAAATTGGACAGCTTCGGCAAGATGGATGGTCATTTGGATTGGTCCTGGTTAAGTCGGCTGCAACCACATTTATCCAGAAGTTTTTTCGCTCCATTTGGGAGCAGTCGTCATACTCGATCCTTCAATTATTTATTCTCTTTTCGATAACATTGGTCGCCATTACCACACGCCTCTACGGATTGGCTGAAAAGCCTCTTTGGTACGATGAAGTTTTGACGCTCTGGCGAGCCAACCTGCCGCTCTCAGAGCTCATTCATGATTCATTTCAGAACAAGCACTTTCCTCTGTACTTCTGGGTCGTCAAACCGTTCGCTGCCAATCCTTGGTCCGAAGCGTTTTTGCGTTTGCCTTCGGTCGCACTCGGCGCATTGTGCGCGTTCCTGACCGGGGCAATCGCGCTGCGTCTTGGGGGAAATTGCGCAGGCTTCGTCGCCGGTATTCTGATGGCCCTTTCCCCTTGTGAGGTCCAGTACGGTCAGGAGGCGCGCTCATATGCGCTCACGTCCGCCGCAATTCTGTTGTCGTTGTGGGGCCTTGTCCGCCTTGCCGAACAGCTCGCCCCAGCAACGGGAGCCAGGTCGCCGTGCCAAGGGGCGGTGGGTCCGTGGCTAGCATACGCGGTCGGCATGAACCTGGCGCTCAACACGTTGGGTGTTGCTGCGCCATGGTTCATCGCCGCCAACATTGCAGTACTCACCATTTATTGGATACAACGCGTGCGCAATGGACCAATCCGCACTTGGGTGTGGGTCAACTTTGCGACGGCAGTAGCCTGGTTGCCCGGAATCGTGATGATCATGGCCGCGAACCAAGACGCGCCACTTCGCGGATTGCTCTGGACACCGACACCATCGCTCGAACTGATCAGCCAGATTCTGGCCGCGCTCTACATGCTTCGCGTCTCAGATCACACGACGCTCGAACTCATGCCGCCGGCTGTTCCGCTCCTTGGTCCCGCGCTCATCGGACTTGCGCTCGCCGGCGGCTGGTGGCTCAGTCGGCGTCCCGCACTCGCCTCGATACTGTTCACAGCCACTTTGACGATGCCCGCGGCGATGGCAATTGTTTCGATCTTTCACCCAATCTTTCTGCCGCGCTACCTGTTATGGAGCACCGGACCGTATTTCATATTGGTCGGCCTTGGGGTCAGAATGATGCCGCGGCTCTGGAGAGTGACAGCGACGATCGCGTTGGCACTCGGCGCCGTCATCTCGCTCATGCCGTACTACAGCGCCGAAACGAAGCCACGCTGGGATCAGGTCGCAGCCTACTTGCAGGAAAATGCCCAAAGACGAGATGGCTTGATAACAAGCGACGGTCTCTCGCGCATTGTTCTCGAAGCCTACATGACACGCGATGGAGGCGGTCCACCAAACTTCCTGCACCACGAAAGCTTGGGCGAAATCAAACGCAAATTCGAGTCAGGACATACGGTCTGGATCATTTATGGCCGGGCCGGACAGGGTCCTCGGGAACCAGAGGGCGAATTCTTCGCGCGTTGGGAGATGTTCGGAATACCAACAAAACGGCGCGCTTTCGGCAAGCATATCGTTCTTGCGCGACACGACAAGTAGTCGCCCTTTCGCTTGATCAGCAGAACTCACAGCAGGCCATTTTGCGCGACCTGAATCAGCCCCTCCGGTCACTGGTTCCCCATCTTCCTTAAGTTGTCTCCATGTTTATACAGTCGCAAACCGAAACGGATCATCTCCCATCGCCGCATTGAATTTGTCCGTTGCCGTCGGTGTTAGACAGGCCAGCACGATTGAACTGTCGATCGATTCCCAACACATCACTTTACCAGCTGGGGGCGAAAGTTCACGAACGAGACCTTCGATCAAGCCGTCCGGTGTGTATTTCGCATGAAACGTGCAAGGCAGCAAAATCTCACGTCCCTCGCAAACGAACTTCACGACGCCTTTCGAACCGCTCGGTGCAGGTTTGGGAACCCGAACACGAACATCTCGAGCAGGTACGTCATACTCCATGACGGCGAGAATTCTGGACACCAGTTTAGCGATATCATCCGGTTCGATCTCCACCTGTTCGTGGGTGAACGCCAGACCAGAAAGTTTTTGCCCTGATTCCTCCTCAACGGCTCGTAGCATGAGCATGACTTCGTATGCGCCGATCGGTGCGCCAAATCCCTCCTGCTCCATTCGGTCGACCAGCGCCGCAGGATCAACGTCGTCTGGTCCGAGAAGGCTGACGCTACGCAGCGCGCCGAGGACTCGATCGGCGGAATCCCGATCGGATTGGCTCAAGGGATACCGCGTCGACATAGCATGCGTTCGGTGAATTGGTTTGCGTCTTGGACGCCATTGGCGATGAGCCGAGATTGCGCGCTGGGCGTCGGATGCCTCTCGCCAGACATTCCAAATGCAATACACAGCGGCCGCGGTCAGCCCGATCTGAAATATCGCGGCACCTGCCGTTGCAGGTCCCGTCAGCAGTGAGTGAACGACGAGATATGCAATTAGCGCACAGGCCACGAGCCAAAGGGCTGGTGCGAGCAGATGAATGAAGACGATCATGGCCGACTGCCGGGCGCGATGTGCCAGTTGCGAGCGGAGGCTCCGCCCCCTGCATTCACAATGATGCGAACAACCATGATAGTTGATGCTGCGGATGAACTCCAAGTCTTTAGGGACGCCTTGCTGCCAAACTTTCGAGTCAATTGAAGTGATGCGAACACTCTAGACGTCGCCACGGATCAAAAATTGAAAAGCAGGTGTTAAGCAGAACATGATCGCTCCCCACTCGGGAGCAGACATCGATCGACTTGGCGTTCATTGAGGGGGTCAGCAGAGTGTCAATATCCGGTTTGTGGACGAAGCTCCATTAGCGCCGGGCTGACGTTCGGTTCACTGGTGCTCCCAGCGCAACGCGCACGGCCGCAGTGAACCAAGTCCGTTTCGATGAAGTAGGCGAATTTCGATGCGCGGGTGCAAAGGGCTTTGTCAGACCGTATAGGCGCGGTCGAAATGACCTCGGAAGCGGACGAGAAATGCTCGGCTGCAGGCTTACTCAGTTGGGCCAGAAGGAGACATCGCTGTTGTTGTATCGCAAGCATGAGATGTCAATGTAAGGCCAACGTGTCAGGAGGGGAAAGTGCTGAAGATTTGGGGGCGGAAGTCATCGTCGAATGTTCAGGCTCTCATGTGGTGTGTTGGGGAGCTGCAATTGCCCTACGAGCGCGTTGATGCTGGCTTC
>JBPCWB010000156.1:0-3936 GCA_051009955.1 Hyphomicrobiaceae bacterium
CTGAATCGATCGACTTGGGAGCAGTCTCATACATTATGACGCCGCGCGAGGCACTGCAACTCGCCCTTGATGCGGAACGCCGCGCCTACGATTTTTTCGATCAATTGAGAGTGGCAACGCGCGACAAAGACATCGAGCAGCTTGCGACAGAGTTCGCCGAGGAAGAGCGCGAGCACGTTGATCTCGTTCTGGCTGAGTTGGCAAAAGTTCCGGCATCCGATGACATCCCGCGCGATGACATGGACCCACCCGTCGCCCAAGGATAGAAATCGCACCGATCGATGGCTGTCGGCCAAGCCGTAACTCTTGATAACAGAGGAAGAGATCTATGCATGGATTAGAAGGAAGAGTTGCCGTCGTAACAGGCGGTGGTGGCGGAATTGGCCATCAGATATGTCGCCGCATGTCGCAAGGCGGCGCCAAGGTTGCTGTTTGCGATGTGAATGTCGATGCGGCGACCAAGACCGTCAAGGCGCTCGAAGCGGACGGCGGCACCGCCGGCACTTACAACATCGACATTACCGACCTGACGGGCGTCCAGGCCGCGGTGCGTGCGGTGGAGGGCGAACTCGGGCCGATCGACATCCTCATTAACAACGCGGGGTGGGACGTCTTTCAACCATTCCTGAAGACCGAACCTGCGCTCTGGCAAAAGATTATCAACGTCAATCTCACGGGCGCCCTCAACATGCACTATGCCGTTCTGCCGGGCATGATCGAACGCGGCGGCGGACGGGTCGTGAACGTGGCCTACGAAGCGGCCCGCGTCGGCTCGTCAGGAGAAAAGGTCTCTTCGACCTGCAAAGCCGGACTTGTCGGTCTTTCAAAGACATTGGCCCGTGAACATGCACGTCAGGGCATCACGTTCAATGTCGTATGTCCGGGCCCCACGCAAACGAACCTCCTGCAAGGAGTCCTCGATGAATCGAGCAATCCGGACAAGCTGGCGGAGGCGTTTCGGCGGGCGATCCCGATGGGGCGGCTTGGTCAACCCGAAGACCTCGCCGGCGCCGTCGCATTTTTCGCGAGCGATGAAGCCGCATTCGTGACTGGCCAGGTCCTGAGTGTATCGGGTGGCCTAACGATGAGCGGTTGAACCCATCACGCCTTCACCTCAGCCTGCCGTGCTTGAGCGGCAGCGCGGCAACTGTCGCACCGACCTTGGAGTATCCCGATGACCTACGATGACATTCTCTACGAAGTGCGCAATGGCGCTGCGTGGATCACCATCAACCGTCCGGAGAAGCACAACGCGTTTCGTGGTCAAACATGCGAAGAGCTCATTCGGGCGCTCAACACAGCGGCTTGGGACAAGTCGATCGGTGTGATCGTGCTGGCGGGAGCGGGTGATCGTGCGTTTTGTACGGGTGGTGATCAATCGGCCCATGAAGGCCAGTATGACGGGCGCGGCACCATCGGCCTTCCGATGGAGGAGCTTCACACGATTATTCGTGATGCGCCAAAACCGGTTATCGCCCGGGTCCAGGGCTATGCGATCGGTGGCGGTAACGTGCTGTGCACGATCTGCGACTTCACGATCGCGTCGGACAAGGCCTCATTTGGCCAAGTCGGTCCGAAGATGGGATCCGTCGACCCTGGCTTCGGTACAGCCTACCTCGCCCGCGTCGTCGGAGAGAAGAAGGCGCGTGAGATGTGGTACATGTGCCGGCGCTATTCGGCCCAGGAAGCACTCCACATGGGGCTGATAAATGCGGTCGTTCCCCACCTGGAGCTCGACGCGGAAGTCCAGCGCTGGTGTGACGAGATCATGGACAAGAGCCCGACAGCGATCGCCATTGCGAAGCGCTCGTTCAACATGGATAGCGAAGCTATTCGCGGTAATGCGGCCTTCGGGATGCAGGCCCTCCAGCTCTATTATGAAACCGACGAGTCGAAAGAAGGCGTTCGCGCCTTTGGCGAAAAACGCAAACCGGACTTTCGGAAATTCGTGAGTTGACCGGCGCCGCTCACGATGAAACGCGAGCCAGTGACAGGCGCAATCCCTGCCTTGGCGGGAAGATGGAGCAGCTTGCTTTCGGCAAAAGGAATTGACGAACCCACAGGTGCTCTAAAGCGTTACGCTTGGTAAACCGTTTTTATTAGAAAATTCAATGGCTTTGGCTGGTGCTGCCGGAGTGATTTGAACACTCGACCTCTCCCTTACCAAGGGAGTGCTCTACCCCTGAGCTACGGCAGCAACTTAACGAGAACGCCCGTCAAACGGGGCCTTTTCATCGCATATTCGGGTGTTCCCTTCAAGCACACTTCGACGGAACATCAAGGGAACTTCAAAGCAACTTCAATACCCAACGTTGCCCAGAACATTGCCCACAGATCTGGAGGCATTAATCCGCGCCCGCGGATCATTTTGCCTCGTCAGCCTGCTCCTTAATCCAAATTCTCACCAGGCGCCGGTTTGGCGCCATCGAGGTATACGCCGCGATGGCCTCCGCCGGTCCTCTCTCCAGATGGTCCGCAATACGCGGCAGTCATGTACGCGAAACTGGCGTCACAATCAAACAGCGGGGATTGAACCTGGAGCAAAGTGACTGCGACCTACTCCAAGTACCGCAGAGGCATAGGAGACAGCACCATGATGGGTTTCCGATTTTTACTAGGTCGTAAGGATCCCAATCTCCAAATTCGTTGGACGGACGTTCGCAAAGACCCCTTGAAATATCTCGGTCAGTTCGTTGTCGTGCTGATCTTGATTGCTGCACTTGCCGTGGCTTACGAAGTCATCCAACCGCATGTTGCAATGAAGGGGCAGGCTTAATTGATGGGCCGGCCGTTCGCTACTCCTGTTAACACGCGCGCCTCGGCATTGCTTGTGCAGCGGGACGGGCTGACTACCGAATAGCGCCGCTACTACCGTCTCCCGCGTGTCTGCTTTCCACGCCGCTGTCCATCAAACTGGTGGATGAAATTAGTTCATAGCTGCGGTTCTTTTTTCCGCCAGCCTCTGACCACCATTTCGACCTTGGGTTCGTGTAAATCCGACAGCATCGCGAGAGCGAAAGATGATGTAAATGCATGTTCCCAAACGCGTGCTTCTTTGCTCATCATCTTCTGGGGTCGGTGATCCCCGGTTCCACCGGCCCCTACTCGACGCGGGCTCGATCACTAGTGATCGGCCTAACCTTACCTTGCCGGACCATAGCAGACCTTGCCTTACCCAAGCTTACGAGGTGGGATCGCGCTCGACGATCTTCAACACCGATCAGCCTTTTCACGTTGCTCGATGTAAACGGTCTTGTCTCGATCGCTCATTACATTGATCGGCGGCCGCGGCATAGCTTACTCACCTTCGTCGACGAAGCCGGCCGCAGCAGGATCAAATTCATCCGGCCATCCGCACCGCGGACATTGCTTAGGGGGCTCGATGTCCGGTTCTTCAACCAGCTGCCAACCAGCCGCGATCAACTCGCCGCATGCATTGCACCAGATACCATCTTGCGTCTCGGTGAAGTTGCCAGACATGGATGTGACAAGTCCAGTGTTGGGCATCGGCATTACCTAACCTCGCTTGCTCGTTCGGCGATGTAATCAACGAACTCTTGTGATGGTTTGACATTGTGGTCCGCAACGTAGTGCCACAGCCCTTCCGGCCACTCGGCATCGTCGGTGCGATATTCACGCGAACCATTCGGCTTGCTACAGAGGCGGCAATTGGACCAGCCGCGAAACGACAAGGGAATCACCCGAGCTTCGACGCGCATCAGATCTGCTAGAAAATCTTCCTGACCTTCCCATGGCGCAATGTTTGCAACCGGCCAGGGCTGCGCATTCGGATCGCGGGACCAGAACCCTTCTCTGATCATGACCTTAGTTACCTTCCAAGATCGACGCGAACTCAATCGCTTCAAGTCGGTCAGCAACCATCTTCATCGCGCCAACCTCTTTCTTGCACTTGGCGATCATCGCTTGCATCGGACG
>JBPCWB010000157.1:0-6522 GCA_051009955.1 Hyphomicrobiaceae bacterium
CGATACGCATCGGAGTCGTACCACTCATTGAGCTTGGCGATGCTGGGAAATTTCGCGATGACGGCAAGTCGACGGATGTCAGGTAACGTCTGTTGGTGGATGCGGCATCATCGCAAAAGTCTGCAGATCGCGAGCATGCAGATGCTTGGCCGACCGAAACCAGCAGGTTCGGTCATCGCGGTGGCTGCGGCTGCGGTCTGTAACATCATCAATGAAGCTACAGATCACAACCACACACATAGCAAGATGAGATTTGAAGGTTAGGATCTTGTCAGTCGAACCCGATCCCCGCGAGTCGGAGCAATAGCATTCAAGGTGCTGTGGAAGAATGCGTGAGGGAGCGACCAAGGTAAGTGAATCAGAAGGTGGAGGATTCTATCTGTCGGCAAGACCAAATTTCGCAACGGGCTGTTGCTTGCTGGCTAGTCAGCCGATGAACTCGTAACTTGTCATGTGCATGTCCGTTCCTTCGTCGCGAAGCGCTTTGAGTAGCCCCCATTGGTCGGTCCGGTATGGATGTTAGTGCATGATCGGCTTTTCCCCGAACCAACAGCTCGGCGCCGTACGGCGCTGCAACTTGCTGGGTCTTGGTAAAGTATTCCTGAAACTTCGCAGGGTCTTTCACAGTTATCCTGGCAATCATGAGAGCACTCATGCCGTTATTCCTTTCGATGGTCGGGTCGAGGTTGGACTGATTGATGAGCTAGTGTGTGATCGAGAGGTGGTTGACGCCAACTCCTGGGCGATCAGGCACATAGCCAGCCGCCGGATCGTGTGTTTTGCGCCAGGTCTCGCGGTCCTGGCCGTAGAGCGGCGCCTCGAGCAGGACGTGATTGCGTTGACGCTCCACGTGATAAGGATCGATCTTTTCGGTCAGTGCAATCTTCAAGACGTTTCTGTACGCCGCGAGCTTGTTGCTCACCGACCGGGCGGCCTTCATTCGCGCTCAAATGTCAATTACGGTCGTTGCATCCGAACGACATGAGGAACCATGGATGGCGACCGAGAAAATCTGTTGGTTGTCCTACTTGCTTGCCGGTTTGTTCGCCATGGCGTGCACAGCAAATGCTGAAGACGTTCAGATTGGAAATGCGAGCGTCACTCTCACTCACCCTTCAGAGTTCTGCCCGCTGGACAGCGATCAGCCGGCTGACTCGCGCGTGGTCACATTTGTCCAAGGGTTACTCGCGGGCCGCAACCGGCTCTTGAAGGTCTACGCCTTGTGCAACGAACTGCCGAAATGGCGAAGTGGAAAAACGCCCTTGCTGACTGACATGCTTCAGTTCCAAACAGTGATCAGGATGATGAGCCGCGATCTTTCTAGGCCGTATCCAAGGTTTCGTAAGCGCATCTGCGATGAGTTTCGTTCTCAAGGCCAGGTCATTCTCAAGAAGATCGCACCAGAATCGGACAAGCGCTTGGCCGCATTGTCTGAAAAGATAAAGCTCAATCGGCAGCGATTGGTCGGCGTATTGGATGGGCTTGGCGAACGTTGTTATGCGCTCCTACTGCAAAAGATCCGAACAGAAACTGGCACGACGTTCACACAGCTAGCCGTATTTGCCCCGGTACTGGTGAAAGGAAAGTTTGTGTTCACGTACCTGTTCACACCATTTGAGGAGTCAATAGGCTCACAGCCGGCAGTCAGACGTTTGCGTGCAATTGAAGCAGCACTCGAACGGGCGAACGTCAATTGACGAGATCAATTGTAGCCTGACCGGTGCCCGCGGGCGAAGGAGTTGACGATGAAATGGTATCTCGTTGTGGCTGCACTCATCATTGCGGCGGCGATTGTCTACATCGTGCTTTATCCTAAGACTGTAGCAAATCTCATTGAGGCTGGCCGTGGCGTTGCCGCTGGCGATGAGTACGGCCAATAGTGCCGCGGACTTTTGCGGGTGATGCTGAGTTATCTCTTGGCACAGGTGCGTTGGGACCGAGGTCACATCTTAGTTTTCCAGCGGCTGTACACATTGTGTGACGTTTCAATTCCATGCATAAGGATCTACGGCGCATAGTCGTTTGGTCTTGCTGCATGAGCTGATGCGATGCGGCTGGCGTCGTGTTTTTCGTGGCGCGTGATTTGACCAGACTGGATGGTCGCCAACTCAGTTAAGCGGAGGAACAGCGATGCGCACCCTTACATCATTTCTGACGGCAGCTGGTGCCGTACTGCTCGCTACTGCAATGCCGCTCGGCATCGCAAATGCTGCACCGAATGGGTGGAAGTGCAGCTACACAGATTACAAGATTGGGATCGGGGCGAGCAAACTCTACACTTTCACGTATGACTGCTATGGGAAAACTCTTAGGGGGACCAAGGCGCGTGCGGTGGCTCAATGCCGCCGGCTTGCCAATTGTTATAGAGGTCCATGCATTCCGCTCAATTCTACCCCGCGCGGTACATGGTGCAGTGGAGGTTATTAGCATCTTCGTCTCCCTTTCCTCAGGGTTACGATGAGCCGGAAACCGTCACTTCGGCAGTCACATCAATCTGGCCGACAGATGCATGTTGGCGACCAACGGATAGCAGTTCGAGTTAGCACGTCGGCCGACGATCGTGCCGCAGGACGCGCGCGAAGAGTTTCGGACTACTGGGGAAAGCCTTGGCGGCGAACAAGCTAACTTACGTGCCCGATCCAAGTCGGCCGCGCAGATCTGCCAAGTCCTCATTAATCTGCGCCTGCCCTTTGAGCAACGCGCCGACATTCTCCGTAACGGCCTCGACATCGTCTTTCAATGCTGCCTGCCGTTGATGCAGATCTGCAATCGCAGCATTATTCGCCGCGTTGGCCTCGATCGACTTGGCATGGATCGTGGCAAGTTGCGTCATTGCCTCACTCAGATCCTTCACATTGTGCTCCAGTGCTGCAATTCGAATTCTATCATATTTGGCCGTGCGGGGATGCTCAAGGTAGGGTGGGTATTGGTTTGAGTGGCGCAAATCTTGTGGCCATGGGAGCAGACGATGAAATCGTATCTCGTTGTGGCTGTGCTCATCATTGCGGCGGCGATTGTCTACATCGCATTTTATCCTGAGACGGTAACAAGTCTCATTGAGGCCGGGCGTGGCGTCGCTGCTGGCGATGAGTACGGTCAATAGTGCCGCGGTATGCGCGTGAGAGAGGTCGAGCATGAAGCTTGAGCGAGCGATCGAGATCGCGGTTAAGGCACACAAGGGACAGGTCGACAAGGCCGGCCTGCCATACATCCTGCATCCGTTACGCGTGATGCTGGCACTTGAAACTAACGCGGAGAGGATTGTTGGCGTTCTTCACGACGTTATCGAGGATTGCGACGGCTGGGATGCCGAGCGCCTGAGTCTGGAAGGATTCTCCGAAGAGATCTTGGCGGCTCTTGACTCGGTGACAATTCGCGCTGGCGAGGACTACATGGCTTTCATCGGTCGCGCTGGGGCAAACTCGATAGGTCGCCGCGTGAAGCGTGCAGATCTGCGTGACAACATGGATCTGTCACGTATCGCGAAGCCAACAGAGCGTGACTTCGCGCGCATTGAGAAGTACAGGGCAGCACTAGGCAAGCTGGAAAAGAAGTGAGCGATGTCTGGCTTGAGACTCGGCACAGAGTTCGCTTTCAGAGTTCAATGGCCATCGCTGAGCCGGTGGAGATCGTGACGGGCTATGAACGGAAATGGTCTGTTCGGGCGTATGGAGTTTCGAGGATTTTCCGGTGTTCAAGATTGCAGCGGTTTCAAATCCTTCTGGCCAAACATACTGAGAGGAGCGCGCATGACTGGGCAAAGCTTCACGTTTCGCAAATCGTCTATTCAGGGCGATGAAACCTGGACCTTGGCAGGCGGAGAATTGCGCGGCCCGAACAGCGTTAAGATCGATCTCTCGACCGTCACGGGGGGCGATTTTATAGACCTGGACGCGCAGCATGGGATAAAAAACAGCGCACTGCGCCTTGATCATGCGCGGGATAAGACTGAAATCACTTGTGCCAGCAAAGCGTTCGCGTCGCAGCGCAGGGCCCACTTAGACCTATGCGCAGCGGTGATCGGGGAGCTTGCGCACATTGAGCCGCGAGCCCGTTTCACTATCAATGGCGACCGGCAGCTCATCTGGATGTTCTTCGCGATTGGCTTGTGCATGCTTTTGGGCGCGCCCTGGGCGGCCTACGGCGCCTGGAGTTACCGGGACGGCGCGCCCGGTGATGAATTCGAAGTGCTGCTTTTGGCTGCTGCCTTGCTACTCGGTATCGGCGGATACATCTGTCACAAGTACTGGCCTTGGCGCACGCCGGAATGGAAAACGCCAACCGAGGTCCTGGAGTTCATCCGCAGCCTTGAGGACTGAGCGAGGGCTAGGGCCGCCGCTCCGGCTAGCCCACTGTACCGCGGGTCCCGGCCGTTGCATGACTGTCCGCTTGGCTCTCGCAAAGCAGATGTCATGTGCTCACAATAACTTCGACTGCAGAGGGCCACTTTTCGACATCGTGAACGATCTGGCCGTCCTGTGTGCGATCGACGCAAAATCCCGTTAGCTGCCGAACGACTTTCCGCCTGGGGCGCGACTGAACGCAGTGCCGACCGTGTCCGCCATCGGGGGCATTGCTGCCGTTTCCCGAGCGAGACTTTCGGCAGAAAGTGACGAGAAACGGTCATAGTTGATTGCCGATCTTGCATCCGGCTCGAACATGATTGCGACGCTGACGATGCTGACGGAAAATTCGATAATAGTGGGGCATCTTGCATCATCGATTACGCACCGGATTTGCGATACAAATTCGCGATGCTTATCAAGCGTGATCCGTTTTCATATTTGCACGATTGTACCGTTCCGGCATTCCATACTGGCGGTGTTTTTACGGTCATGGATGCGCGATGTTCGCTCTGCGCGAAGGGTGCGGCTTGGATTGCACGGAATGATAATTTACGAGAGTTCACGATTATTCCCATGCAGTCAGACGTCGGCGGCGCGTTGTTGACCCACTTTGGGTTAGATCCGGCTGACCCGACGTCGTGGCTGTATGTGGAGGATGGCCGTGCCCACACCTCTCTTAATGCGCTTATCCGAGTGGGTATTCGCCTGGGCGGAATTTGGAAAGGACTGATCTTGCTTCGCGTCTTACCGGTGTCAGTCCAGGATATTTTATACCGCTCCGTCGCGCGGAATCGTTACCGGATTTTTGGAACCAGAGATTTATGTGCACTGCCAGACCCGGAGGTGCAAAAGAGGTTGCTGAGTTGAAAGTTCTCGTTCTCGGCGGATATGGCGTGTTTGGGGGACGCCTTGCCGAATTGCTGTCGGACGTCGCTACCGTCGAGATCGTCATTTGCGGGCGCAGTCTTGCTCGAGCGGAGGCGTTTTGTTCTGAGTATCGAGGCCTGGCCGTCGTTCGGCCGTTGCAACTGAGCCGCGACGACATAGAGCAAGGGCTGCGAGCGGAGCGTCCCGATCTTGTCGTTGACGCATCGGGGCCGTTCCAGGCTTATGGCGAAAAGAAATACAACGTTATCAAGGCCTGTATTACATCCGGTATAGACTATCTGGATTTCGCCGACGCGGCTGACTTTGTGTTCGGTGTGTCACGGTTCGACGCTGAGGCCAAAGTCGCCGGTGTATCAGTCCTGTCCGGTGTTAGCAGTTTTCCCGTACTAACTGCAGCAGTACTTCGGCATATGGCACAAACCATGGATGTCGTAGCCGTTGAAGGTGGCATCGCACCGTCACCCTATGCGGGAATCGGGTTGAACGTCATGAGGGCGGTTGTCGGTTATGCGGGCGCGCCGGTGAAGCTCCTGAGAAACGGCGTGCAGACTGAGGCAACGGGTTTGGCTGAAAGCATGAGGTTCACAATCGCTGTTCCGGGGCGGCTGCCTTTGAAGAATATTCATTTCTCGCTGGTCGACGTGCCTGATCTGCAGGTCATCCCTCCGGAACATCCCTGCCTGCGAGACATCTGGATGGGAGCCGGTCCAGTTCCTGAGATCCTGCATCGTATACTCAACGTGCTGGCCAAAGCGCGTGCAGCCTTCGCATTGCCGTCATTTGGGCCCCTCTCTGGTCTGTTTTACAAGGTTTTGAACCTTGCGAAGTTCGGCGAACATCGCGGTGGCATGTTTGTTCGGGCAAGAGGCTTCAAGGACGGCATGGATGTGGAGCAAAGCTGGCACCTTTTGGCTGAGGGCGATGATGGGCCTTATATCCCATCCATGGCCATTGAAGCTCTCATCCGCAAGTGTTTGGCGGGCGAGCGGCCGGACGCAGGTGCAAGGGCGGCGACCGGGGCGTTGGAATTAGTTGATTACGAACGTCTCTTTCAACATCGAAAGATCTACACGGGATTTCGTGTCGAACAGTCCGCGAACGATCCGCTTTATCGACAGGTGCTGGGGACCGCTTTTGAGAAGCTTCCGCCGCAGGTGAGATCACTTCACGACAGCACCGAGACGCGCAGATGGACAGGACAAGCGCAAGTGCAGCGCGGCGAAGGCGTAGTCGCCAGGCTGATTGGATGGATCATCGGTTTTCCTGATGCTTCGCCTGAGGTGCCCGT
>JBPCWB010000158.1:0-2703 GCA_051009955.1 Hyphomicrobiaceae bacterium
CGTTGTCGAGGGCTTCGCTGATCCTTCTATCGAGGGCATCCATATTTTTCTCCTTCCAATGCCTCGCGCAGTTTCTTGCGCGCGTTCATGAGGCGGGACTTGACAGTTCCCACCGGTATATCGAGAGCCACTGCCACCTCGGCGACGCTCATGTCCTCCAAGTAAAACAGCGCGACCGCGGTCCGTTGTTCAACGGGCAGTTTCGCCAAAGCCTCGTGAACCGGTTTGCTGTCGGCCGCACGTTCGATGTCGTCGCTGCCCTGAGCGTCCCGCGATTGTTCGGCTGACACGGTCTTGAGCGTCTTGCGGGTCTTCTGCAAGCCGGCGATTTGCTTCGCACACTTGCAGGTGATGATCCGAAAGGCCCAAGCCGCAAATACTCCCTCGTCCTTAAGCCTTGGCAATCCGCGCAGGATATCCAACCAACCGTCTTGCACGGCGTCCCGCGCCTGCTCGGCGTCCCCGAGGAGCCTGTACGCATGGCGCAGGAATCTCTTCTGATAGCGGCGAACGAGTTGTTCCTGCGCGGCCCAATCCCCCAAGCGAGCATAGGCGACAAGATATTCATCGATGATCCGTTTCGAACTCTGCACCACGTCCAATGCCCCACTGATTTCAGTGTCTGTATTGGGCTCTCATATGGAAAGTGGCAGAATGCAGGAAAACGGTTCACTCACCAGCGAAAAAAGTGCGCATGTATATACCTTCGGAAGGTATGCAGCCGGTCAAACTCGGTTGAACTCAGCTCGCGCTATGCGCATCTGCCTCGCCCTCAAACTCGAGCATGTTGCGCTTGGAACAGGGTCTTCGGTGTTGGGCCACTAGCGTCCATAGAGTTAGTGGCAAGTTAGGATTGCCTCAACCACAATTTGCGAACAACAACAAGCTTGAAGCCTTCCAATATATGGACCCCGCGCACGCCGCACGCGGGCTCGATCACTACGGGAAACCTTTCTTAGCCGCGCCGCAGGTAGGGGCACAACCTGCGCGGCCCGCCACCATAAGGCTGGTAGGTACCATCACTCCAGCGGAATGACCTGAATTCTTCGTCGCACAGTTCCCATCGATCTCTATAGTTGCGCCGAGAAGCTTCAATCGCACCACCGATAATTATGGCGGCGATACCAGCTCCAATAACTGGGCCGATCCAACGGCCTCCACGGCGGCGGCCTCTACGGAACCGGCGGCGTGGACCGCGACGCCCTCGGCGCTGCGCAAGTCGAACCAGGCCTTGCCGCGCTTGGCCCGTCTGCGGTGCACGGCCGTTAAATTGGAGGACGTTTGATGATTGCGTGCCCGCGGCCGTCTTCGGCGATCGTGGCTCGACTGCTGCGTGCGACACCATGCTGGTGGTGACCGCGAAACAGACGGCTGCCACCAATCCGCCCAATGTTTTTTGGATTCTTGTCATGCTTCACCTAATTTCTCCATCGACGCACCCTAAGTGCACTGCTGACACCTGTATTTGATGGGCATCAATCATGCGCAGTGGTTCCGTAGTGGGTCATGGAGTTAAACAGCCGCTGTGAACACTGAACGGCAGCGATACCTCAAGTAGCGGACCCGTAGTGCTCGAGGTGATGTCTTCCGCGTCGGGCCACAACCGGCCATTCCAGCATCAACCGTTTTCCAGAAATGGAAGTTTTGTTGGATCCTGGTGTTGGACCAGAGAAAAGTGGTTCCAAGGCCCGAATGTCTAAAATGGCCCGGAAGCATTGATCAGAGGGCGGCTGGTGCCGACCAACCGGACTCGGTTGGTTGAGTAGGTATTGGTCATGGGAAAAGTTAGCTCAACAAGGGACTAGGTCTGCTCAAAACAGGGCATCCAAAGTTATGCCGATTGCCGGCAATTTGAACATGCGCACTACGAGTGCTACAAGGTAGTTATCCATATTGCTTGTCCACCCAAAGCTCGTGCCGCGAGAGCGTGCAGCGAAGCCTGCCAATTGTTGTGCGCATTGGATCTCTGGTGGCGAGTGACCGTTAGTCGGTTTCGAAGTGGTCCCAGAATACATCATCGAGAATGATCGATGCTATTTCGATGAGCTGACTAGGTCAGAAGACATTGATCGGACTTGCCGTGGCCCAACTTGAACGACGTCGCCGGGTCGGCAAGACGACGTTCAACTTC
Source organism: Hyphomicrobiaceae bacterium (assembly GCA_051009955.1). Lineage (GTDB taxonomy): Bacteria > Pseudomonadota > Alphaproteobacteria > Rhizobiales > Hyphomicrobiaceae > Tectiglobus. The sequence continues at coordinate 2,132 of JBPCWB010000158.1, forward strand.
GGCCACAGGGTGACACATAACACGCGAGGAAAATATGGTCGTGGACTTTCAGCACGGACAGCAAAGCAACACGTCAACCCATCTCGAACAGGAAGCCAACCGGTACAGCCGGCGCAGTATCCTGCGCTCGGAGAGAATGTATGGCGAGGGCTTTCAGAGCCCGGGCGGGCTCGATGCAGTTAAGGGGTTCTGTCGGAGGCTCCATATGCGTCAAGGGATGAAGATCCTTGAGGTCGGGAGTGGTCTGGGTGGATCAGCTTTCTATCTCGCTGAGACCTTCGGCGCTGACGTTCTCGGACTCGACATCTCGCCGGAGATGATTGCGCTCAGCACTGAGCGCAAGGAGAAGAAAGGTGTGTCCAATGTTTCGTTCCGCCGCGGCGACATCCGTACGAGCGATCTCGATATGGTTGCCTTTGATCTCGTGTGGACACGCGACTGCATCCTCTACGTCCCTGAAAAAGAACTCCTGTGGAGTAAGGTCTGCGCGGCGCTGAAGCCGGGCGGACAGCTGTTCGTCACCGACTTCTGCCGCGGCGAGGGAGCGCTTTCCGACGAATTCGAAACCTATG
>JBPCWB010000159.1:0-5630 GCA_051009955.1 Hyphomicrobiaceae bacterium
GACAACAATCGGTTTGGCCTGATCGGGACGCTGGTCGCTATGCTCCTGGCGCCATTTGCAGCCATGCTGGTGCAGATGGCGATCAGTCGCTCGCGCGAATATGTGGCCGACCGCGTCGGCGCCGAGATCTGTGGCAACCCGCTGTGGCTGGCATCCGCGCTGCAACGCATTCAGGGCGCGGCACGGCAGATCCCGATGGACTCTGCGGAGCGGGTCCCGGCCAGCGCGCATCTGTTCATTATCAATCCGCTGATGGGCGGAACCATCGACAACCTGTTCTCGACCCATCCCAATACGGCCAACCGAGTCGCAGCGCTGGAGGATATGGCTCGCGAAATGAGCGGCGCCGCACACGGTGGTCCGTGGAGCCCGGAGCGTAGCGATCGGGCTGCCGGTTTGCGCGTGCCGAACACGGGATCGCAACGCACGAACAACCGACCTCGCGGCCCGTGGGGCTGATGCGCGTGGCGCATGAAAAAAAACACGCACCGAAGCCAACGCCGGCCAAGCGGCAGAGGAATGAATCCAAAGGCCTCGGCTCACGGGCTCTTGCACTCGAACTTCTTGTCAATGTCCTGCACAAGCGGCAGGCCTTCGACGAGGCCTTGGCTGACAGCTACAGGAGCGAGCGATTTCGAGACACCGACGCGCGTGATCGCGGATTCGCCCGTCTCATGGCGGCGACTGTTTTGCGCCGTCACGGACAACTGAGCGCCGTAATCGCGCCGCACCTCGAAAAGCCACTGCCCGCCAGTGCCGGCCGCGCGCAGCTCGTTCTGCTGCTTGGCGCAGCCCAACTTTGTGTCCTGGGCGCACCACCACATGCCGTGCTCGATACGGCGGTTCGGCTGTGCCGATCCCACCGCACGACACATCGCTTCCATCGACTGGCCAATGCGGTTTTGCGCCGTGTCGCCGAAAAAGGTCAAACTGCGATTGAATCGCTCGACGAGGTCAAGCTGAACTTCCCAGAATGGATGCTGTCACGCTGGGTCAAGAACTTCGGTCAAGAACCGGCCTACGGCATTGCCCGTGCATCGCTGCAGGAGGCGGCACTCGACGTCACGGTCAAGTCGGACGCGCCGACATGGGCCGAACGGCTCGACGGCACCGTTCTCGACACCGGCACTGTGCGTTGCCGCAGCGAGGGTCGCGTCGAAGGTTTGGACGGCTATTCGCAGGGCCATTGGTGGATCCAGGACGCCGCGGCGGCGCTGCCGGCGCGACTTTTGCGATCGGTTTCAGGATTGCGGGTTGCGGATCTGTGTGCCGCGCCCGGTGGCAAGACGGCACAACTGGCAACCGCCAGCGCAATTGTCACCGCTGTCGACAGTTCCGCCCATCGCCTCGAACGGGTTCAGCAGAATCTCGACCGTCTGCATCTGCAGGCTGAGCTGGTCGTTGCCGATGCGGCATCCTGGTCACCGGAACCTGGCGCCGGCCTCTTCGACGCAGTGCTTGTCGACGTACCGTGCACGGCGACCGGCACGATCCGGCGCCACCCCGACATCCTGCACCTCAAGCAGCCCGATGATCTGCAAAAACTGGCGGTCCTGCAGTCTGCCATCCTGTCCAACGCGGCAAATCTTCTCAAACCTGGTGGCGAACTCGTCTATTGCACGTGCTCGCTCGAACCGGAGGAATGCGAGAATCGGATTGCCGACCTGCTCTCGCAGATGCCCGATCTTGACCGTCGACCGGTGCTGGCTGATGAAATTCATGGCCATGGCGAAATGATCACGCCGGCTGGCGATTTACGGACACTACCCCTCCACCTGCCGAATTCCGACCCGCGCATGGCTGGAATCGACGGATTTTATGCCTGCCGCCTCGTCAAGCGCGCTTGATTGTCCCTTGAACGTCAACAGGTGCCGTGTGCTAGCCTTGTTTCGATGCACCTCGGCAGCTATGCCATGGCTCGAATGTGAATCAGCACTGCGCTGACCCACGGCGGGACGATGACAACGCTAACGTTTCAAGAACGACGCAGAATTACCAAGCTGTGGATTGACCACGCCCGTCGGTCGGCGCTGTCGCATCTTCTGCATTCGCCTCTGCTACGCTGGAAGTACGGTGGCCCGACGGCTGATGAACTTCTATTGGTCCCACAAGAGTTGCGAACCGCGGATCCGAGTTTCGCCAGCGAGATCGAACACGGATTCTTCGGCCTGGGCGGTACCGTTGCGACGCTGGGGCAAGGGTCCATATTTGACATCCGACCGCCCAGCGACGTCTGGAACAGAGGCCTGCACGGGTTTTCCTGGCTAAGGCACTTGTCTGCGTCGGAGTCACCGGTCGCCAGGACTTTCGCACAGAAGACGGTAGCCGATTGGATCGCGCGTTATCAAAAGCGCTCGGATGCGGCTTGGAGCCCGGAGGTCGTCGGCCGTCGGCTGTTCTCCTGGCTCGCGAATTCCGATCTGATACTCAGCAACGTCAACAACGCCTACTACGATCGATTTACAGACAGCGTCGGCGCCCAGATCATCCATCTTTCAGCGCGATGGCGCGATGCCCCCGGAGGGCTGCCGCGTCTGGTCGCGCTCAACGGTCTGCTAACCGGGACGATGTGCGTCGCAGGACATGACAGTCTGCAACGCAGCGTGGCACGTGAGCTAGCGGCAGAGTTGCGGCGTCAGATCAATGACGACGGCGGACACGTCAGTCGCAATCCGGCGGCGCCGGTTGAACTGCTACTTGACTTGCTTCCGCTCGAAACCTGCTTCAAGGCGCGCAACCGACGGCTGCCGCGGGCCATTGCCGAAACGATTCCGCGGATGCTGGCCTTCCTGAAATACATGCGGCTGGGCGACGGCAGCCTGGGTCGGTTCAACGGCATGGGGGCCACACCGTTCGACGCTATTGCCACTTTGGTCGCCTACATAGATACCGGTGCGCCAACACAGCAGACTGCACCAAGCTCCAAATATGCCCGTCTTGTCGGCGGCGATGCGATCCTGCTCGCCGATTGCGGGCCGCCGCCTGAAATCGAAGATGCCTCGGCGGCCTGTGCCGGATGTTTGTCATTCGAGTTTTCGAGCGGCAGTTATCCGATTTTTGTCAACGGTGGCCGTCCCGGTCCAGCCAATCACGATTCTTTGGCGCAATCGCGCGCTACGGCGAGCCACAATACGCTTGTGCTCGGTGCAAAGTCGTCATCGCGGATCATTCAACATCCAATTCTGGAGCGTTTGCTCGGCGGCGCGCCAATCAGACTACCGGAGAGCGTCAAATACAGCACGCTGGGCGATAATGATGCCTTGCTGGTTGAAGCACAGCATGACGGATATCGCGGGCTGTTCGGCCTGCTTCACCGCCGCCGCTTGCGCCTTGACAAACGCGGCCATTGGCTCGCCGGTGTCGACAACATTTCTTCCGCCGGTCAACACATCAGGCTGCCGCGCGACATTCCGTTTTCGGTGCACTTCCATTTGAGCCCCGACGTCTTGTGCGATCCGGATCAGGCGCCGGAAACGGTGGAGATCGTGCTGGCCGACGGGGCCGCGTGGATGTTCAGCTGTGACGACGCGACCGTGTCGATTGAAGACAGCATCCACTTTGCTGATCGGGTCGGTCAGGTCAAAGCACAGCAGATCGTGTTACGGGGCTCGTGTTTTGGCGATAAGACGATCAAGTGGCGACTGCGACGATCGAGGTGACAGACAAACACTGGTGAACACCGAGTGGACAAATCATAGCGACAGCAACAAGAGAAAATTCATGACAGACGCCAAACGTGTGCAACGTGCCCTTCTCTCCGTTTCCGACAAGACCGGTCTGATCGATCTGGCAACGACGTTGCGCGATGAAGACGTGGAGATCCTTTCCACGGGCGGTACGGCGACAGCGCTCACGAAAGCCGGAGTCGACGTCATTGATGTCTCTGATCATACCGGCTTCCCCGAGATGATGGATGGCCGCCTCAAAACGCTGCATCCAAAGATTCATGGCGGCCTGCTCGCAATTCGCAGCAACAACGATCACACGCGGGCTGCCGAAGAGCACGGCATTGCTCCAATCGACTTGCTAGCCGTGAACCTCTATCCGTTCGAAGCGACGGTATCAAAGGGCGCGGATTTCGAGACCTGTATCGAGAATATCGATATTGGCGGACCGGCCATGATCCGCGCCGCCGCCAAGAATCACGACAGTGTCGCCGTCATCGTCGACCCGGAAGACTACGAGGCCGCGATTGCCGATCTCAACGAGTTGGGCGGTGCCATCAGTGGCGAACTGCGGCGCTACCTTGCGGCCAAGGCCTATGCGCGCACATCGGCATACGACGCCGCAATAAGTTCCTGGTTTGCCGATCAACTGCAGTTGAAGGCACCGCCCTATCGAGCTTTTGCGGGTCGTTTGGGTCAAGAATTGCGCTATGGCGAAAACCCGCATCAGTGGGCCGCATTCTACCGGACAACCGAGCGCCGGCCCGGCGTTGCGACGGCGGTTCAGCATCAGGGCAAGGAGCTGTCCTACAACAATCTCAACGACACTGACGCCGCCTTCGAACTTGTCTCGGAGTTCGATCCGGATCAGGCTGCCGTCGCGATTATCAAGCATGCCAATCCCTGTGGCGTTGCCGTTGGTGCAGACCTTCGGGAAGCCTACCGGTTGGCATTGCGGTGCGATCCGGTCAGCGCATTCGGTGGTATCGTTGCGGTCAATCGTGCGTTGGATGCCGAAGCCGCCGAAGAAATCACCAAAGTCTTTACGGAAGTCGTGATAGCACCGGCTGCGACAGAAGATGCCAAATCGGTGTTCTCCGAGAAGCCCAACCTGCGACTTCTCACAACCGGCGATCTGGCGGACGCGCGGTCGCCGGGCGTGCTCGTGCGCAGTCTGGCTGGCGGACTGCTTGTGCAGTCACGCGACAACGCTTCGGTCGACGATATGGAATTGAAGGTGGTCACCAAGCGGCAACCGAGCGAACAGGAGATGAATGACCTCGCATTCGCGTTCCGTGTCGCAAAGCATGTGAAGTCCAACGCGATCGTGTATGCCAAAGACGGCGCGACCGTTGGTATCGGTGCCGGCCAAATGAGCCGTGTCGACTCGTCGAGAATTGCAGCGCGCAAGTCATCGGACGCAGCAGCAGCGGCCAATATCGATACGCCGCTGGCGCAAGGTTCGGTGGTGGCGTCTGACGCGTTTTTCCCGTTTGCCGACGGTCTGCTTGCGGCGGCGGAAGCCGGGGCCACGGCGGTGATCCAACCGGGCGGTTCGATGCGCGACGACGAAGTGATAGCCGCTGCTGACGAGCATGATATCGCGATGGTCCTGACCGGCCACCGACACTTCCGACACTAAAGGGAGCTACGTGCGAAGCTGAAAATGGCCAACGTGTCACTCAAACCGGCCACCGACCACGATTGGCAAACCATTCGCGGCTGGCTGGCCCGTCCCGATATTCAGCGCTGGTGGGGGCCGTCGGCTGCATCGGAGGCAGAAGTCATCGTTGCGTTGGGAACCGAGCACGCTATCGCGCGTATGGTGCAGGTCGATGGTAACGACGTCGGCTATGGCCATGCTGTCGATGCTTCGCTGTGGGGTGACGACCTTCCGGACGATCTCGCACCCGGCACGTGGGATTTGGATATCTTCATTGCCGAGCCGGCATACCGCGGGCGGGG
>JBPCWB010000160.1:0-3105 GCA_051009955.1 Hyphomicrobiaceae bacterium
GACCTTCGTCGCTCGGCCGCGCATGGCGGGCATCGACGGCTGGCAGCTGCGCAAAGACCTCGTCGACCGCAACATCAATTCGGCTCCTTAACGCATCGTAGGCGTCTTGTACCCGCCGTTCATCAAAATGGGGTCGCAGCGTTATGGTCAGATGCGCGAGAAACCCGGGCCAATTTGCAAGCATGCGATAGAGGCCAGGAACGAAGGTTTCCCCGTCCATGTCGGTCCCGAACTGCTCGAGGAGACGTTGCAGCACCGCGTCGCTGTTTGGCATCGCGACCATGTCCGGTGGCTGTTGCAGGGATCGGGGCGGTTGCCAATCGATTTGGACGTTCGCACCTGCCGTTGGGGTATCACCATCAAGAAGCCGTCTGGTCAGCCCGGCAAAGACCATGTTGACCGGTGCGACACGAACAAAGCCGGCTGACAGGTCGCGGATGGCGGCCAGAGAGCCATCGTCGATCTGCCACGCGGCCAGGGCTTCGGGTGAGATTTGTGAGAGCGATGGCAGATCAAGGCCGTCTGCCGCTCGCCAACCGGCTTCCTGCGCCACGCCGTTGCGGAAGACAGGCGCCACCGCCTCCCATGCCCACTCGAGCAAGCCGGGTTGCGTGGCGAGGAAGCGATGGATCGAAGAGACGTAGGGTACGGCCCACAACTGTTTCACTTCATTGTAGATCTCCGCAATCTCTCCGGTTGCCTGGTCTTCACCCAACTCGTCCGCCATCGTGGTCACTCACATTGCCAGGAAACCACCGTCAACCGGCAGTTCGACACCGGTGATGTAGGACGCCTCATCACTGGCCAGGAACAGATTGGCGTTCGCCACTTCGTCAATCTCGCCGGCCCGCCGCATCGGTACGGCGCTTAGCATCTTATCCCGGATCTCCGGATCAGCCGTCAGCTTAGACGTCCGCATCGCCGGCATCAGGCCGGGGTGTACGGAGTTCACCCGGATGCCGTCGTTGGCGAACTGCACGGCGGCCGCCTTGGTCAATGTGCGTATGGCGCCCTTCGAGGCGTTGTAGCCCATATGGACAAAACTCTGGCCGGTGACTCCGGAGATCGATGAAATATTGACGATGGATCCGCCGCCCTGCTTCTGCATCACTGGCACGACAGTCCGCATGCCCAGAAACGTGCCCGTCGCGTTGACGGTCATTTGCTTATCCCATACCGAACGGCTCAACAGGTCCGGGTCGGAGCCGCTGATGCCGGCATTGTTGATCAGGATATCGATTTTGCCAAAGGCTGCGAGAGAGGCCTCGACGGCCGCGTCCCAACTCGCCTCGTCGCTGATATCGAGCCGGACATAACGCGCCGTCCCACCGGCAGCCGCGATATCGCTGACGACACTGGCGCCTTCATCATCGAGAATGTCGGCAACGATGACTTTTGCGCCTTCGCGCGCAAACAGACGTGCGGTCGCGGCGCCCATGCCCGACGCGGCACCGGTGATCAGTGCAGATTTGCCATCTAGCCGCATGAGTGATTTCCTCCTTTGTTATGTCTTGTCGCATCGCATCGTATAGTGATGTTGCGGATCGCGAAACGCCTGACCGGGGAGGATCAGAAACATGAAGCTCGAATTTCACCACATCAATCTGTGCACCAGCGATGTTCCGGAAATGGATCAGTTTTATCAGGACGTACTGGACCTGAAACCAGAGCCGTCGATGGAGGCCTATCGCGTGCGCAACGCCGATGGATATGACGGCGGGGTCGCCTTTCACACGGACGGCCGCATTCAGTTTCATCACTCGGAGCGAGATCTCGAAGTCGGCTTTCGGACGGGCCAGCAGATCAATCCGCTGGAGCGCGGTCATCTGGCCTTCCGCACCAACGATATCGAAGCCTTCAAGCGGCGCCTGACGGAGAAGGGTATTCCGTTTTCTGACTTCGGCAGCTCGTTCATGGACAAGTGGCAGCAGGTCTTCTTCTACGACCCGGCTGGAAACATCATCGAAGTTCATCAGGTCAACGAATAGGATCCCGGGTCGTCAGGACTACCGGCGTCAGTGGCACTCGCCGGTTCGGCCGGCGTGGCTCCTGCCACCATCTGGCTGTTGTTGCCTGTGGTTCACGTTCGCGCCGCCGCTCCAGGGTTGACTTGGATCGCAAGGAGATCCGTCGCGGTTCTTGATATAAACGAGGCGTCCCTCGCCGGTCGCAACCCCCCAGCCGATGCGTGCGGCATGAGCTGCGCCGCGCGCAATGTCGGCTGCCGCGTCGCAGACCTCCGGCAGGCGGTCACAGGTCGTCGCCAACTTCTGCGAAGCGCGATAGATGGCCCCGGGAGGATCTTCGGCGGCATTGGGTTCGTTGTGGAAGACGTAGGCGCCAAAGGCAGCTGCGCCAGCGGCGAGAAGCAGCTTTGAGAGCGAAACCATCGTACGCGATCCTCGGGCCGGAGACCAAACCGTGAACAGGTCTGCGGTCAAGCTAGGCTACGATGGTTAGCGATTTATTAACTTCGCCAATTTCCGCCCGGCAGTCCGAGTCGGACGCTCAGTCTCGTGCCTTGAGCGCGCTGAGGACAGCATCGGCGGGCGACGGATGCGGGCCGTCCTTCAGGTCTGCCAGGCGGCGATAGAGATCGGCCGCCGCTTGATGAAATCCGCCGGGTTGCCCGGCATTGGTGAACGTTGCCGAGATCTCCTCCATTTCGCCGACAAAGCGCCAGGCTTTGGCGGTGACACCCCGCATTGTCATTTCACGTTGCTCTGACAAGCCGGGCTGATCACGGTCCCAGTGACGATAGAGCTGGTCGCGCACGCCGAGTTCGTCGGCGCTCGCAAGAATGGCACAGACCAGCGCCGTGGTCCCCTTGGTCCAGGCTGCGTAGCACATCTTCAGCGCTGATGCCGTTCCGATGTCCGCGCCGAGGACTTCCGTTCGCAAATGACCTTCCTGCGTGAGGTTGGCCAGGCTCTGCGCCGCCGGACCCGACACGTATAACCAGGTCTTGTCAGGCTTCCAGGCCGGCGGTCCGATGATTCCCGCATCAACCACCGTGATCCCTGCTGCGCCCAGGTCATCGGCAATGGCGCCAATGCGTTGCGGCGAAATCGCGTTGCAGTCGACGAACGTGCCCGTAAACCCGGT
>JBPCWB010000161.1:0-2932 GCA_051009955.1 Hyphomicrobiaceae bacterium
AGCCAGTTGCGCGTATGACATCGACGTCAGTGCACTGGTGACCAAGGAATTAATCATCGCTTTTGCAGCTTTGGGCTTCGTCGCCTTGATCCCGGTTGCATACAACTGGTTCAAAAAAAGGAAAGACAGCCATGCAGCTGCGTAATGATGGGACCTCGTCTGCGCCGGACACCGATATCACGACCGGCACTGACACCGTCGAAACGGACATCTGTGTGATTGGCGCGGGTTCGGGTGGCCTGTCCGTTGCAGCGGCCGCTGCCGCGTTCGGCCGAAAAGTCGTCCTCTTGGAAAAACACAAGATGGGCGGCGACTGTCTCACTTATGGCTGCGTTCCTTCGAAGGCTCTCCTGGCGGCTGGCAAGCGTGCCCATATCATGCGCTCGAGCCAGGCCTTCGGCATCGCGCCGCATCAGCCAACGATCGACTTCGCGAGGGTCCACGATCACGTCAAAGGTGTGATAGCTGCAATCGAGCCCAATGACTCCGTCGAACGCTTTGCCGGGCTCGGCGTCCACGTGATCCAGGCGGCCGGCAAGTTCGTCGACAAGTCAACGGTGCAGGCCGGCGACACACTCATCAAGGCGCGGCGGTTCGTGATTGCCACCGGGTCTTCGCCGTTAGTGCCGCCCATCGATGGCCTCACCGACGTCCCCTATTTCACCAATGAAACGCTGTTCGACAACAAACAAGCCTTCGGACACCTGATCATTGTCGGTGGGGGTCCGATCGGCATGGAAATGGCACAGGCACATCGCCGCCTCGGTGCGCGAGTAACAGTCGTCGAAGGGCTCACGGCGCTCGGCAAGGACGACCCGGAGCTGACTGCCGTCGTCCTCGACCATCTCCGCGCCGAAGGCGTTGCGATCCGCGAAGGCGCTCTCGTTGAACGCGTCGAAGGGACGACCGGTGCCATTCGCGTCACGGTCAAGACGCCTGAGGGCCCGGACACCATCGAGGGCACCCACCTGCTGCTGGCGGTGGGCCGCAAGCCAAATATCACTGATCTCGGTTTGGACGAGGCAGGGATCAAATATGAACGCGGCGGCATCACCGTCGACGACGGTATGATCACGTCCAACCGCAAGGTGTTTGCCATCGGTGACTGTACCGGCGGGTTGCAGTTCACGCACGTTGCCAACTACCACGCGGGCCTGGTTATTCGCCGCGCCCTGTTCCAGCTCCCCGCCAAAGCCAATGCCGGTGTGATACCATGGGTTACATTTACAGAGCCGGAACTCGCCCATTGCGGATTATCGGAAGCCCAGGCCAAGGCCAAGCATGGCACAGTGAACGTTTTGCGCTGGCCGTTTCATGAGAACGACCGCGCACAGGCCGAACGCGCAACTGACGGTCTCGTCAAGGTCATAACGGATCGCAAGGGACGCATTCTCGGCGCATCCATCGTTGGGGAACACGCCGGCGAGCTGATTCAGATGTGGTCACTGGCGATTTCGCAGAAAATGAAGATCAAGGCCATGACGGAGTGGATCTCGCCGTATCCGACATTCTCCGAGGTCAATAAGAGGGCCGCATACCGCAATTACGCCACCGCAGCTGGCAGCGGCCTGGTTCGTACTGCCATCAACTGGTTGACAAAACTCGGGTAAAGGAACACACGAACCAAAATAAGTTGGTTACGATAGCGACATGAAACCACTCGAACGCATTCTGTCGCAACTGAATCTGAACGGAAGCAGTGCCTCCGGCGGCACGGAAGACGAGAAGTCTTCCGGCAGTCCTGCACTATCGCCTATCAATTTTGTTCGCAAGCGTGCCGCGCGACTCGGTCGAGCGGCAAGTGGAGGATGGTCCGGCCTCGGACTGCCATCAAAACTTCTCGTCCTGACTGTCGTTTTCGTCATGCTCGCCGAGATTTTGATCTTCCTGCCGTCGATCGCGAGCTATCGTGTCAACTGGCTAACGGGTCGACTGACGTCGGCGCGTCTCGCCGCCCTGGCTGCCGACGCCGCCAAGCCCAACCGCATTCCGCCAATGGTCAAGCAGGAGCTGCTCGACACGGCCCGCGTCAAGGCGGTCGCCATCAAGAAAAACCGCATACGCCGGTTGGTCCTGCCCGCCGACGAACCTCTCGTCGTCGCCGCCAGCTACGATTTGCGCGACATGGCGACAATGGGCACATTCGCGTGGCTCGGCACGCGCCTCGGCCTGATTGTCGATGCGCTCGAAGTCTTTGTCGCCGACAGCGATCGCCTCATCCGCGTCTACGGCCAGGCCGAGGCGGGCCTGGGCAAACCGGTAGCCGCGGGAGAGTTTGTCGAGATCGTGCTGCCCGAGGCGCCGCTACGCATTGCCATGCTACGCCACGCGCGCAACATCCTCATTCTCTCTATCATTATTTCCATGATCGCCGCGGGACTTGTGTACTTCGCTCTGATCCGCGTTCTTGTCCAGCCGATGATGGACTTGAGCAAGAACATGCTGCATTTCAGCGAAAACCCTGAGGATCCGGGCCGCGTCATAACACCAAGCGCCAGGGGCGATGAAATCGGAACGGCCGAGCGCGAATTGGCCCATATGCAGCATGAGATGATCGGTCTACTGCAGCAAAAGAACCGCCTCGCGCAACTGGGGCTGGCCGTCTCGAAGATCAATCATGACCTGCGCAACATGCTGGCCAGCGCGCAATTGATTTCTGATCGGCTCGCAAGCTTGCCGGACCCGAGCGTGCAGCGGTTCGCCCCAAAGCTCATCGCGTCGCTCGACCGCGCCATCAATTTCTGCAACGACACATTGAAGTTCGGCCGCGCCAAGGAAGCACCGCCGCGCCGCGAAGTCTTTCCACTCAAAACACTCGTCGACGAAGTCGGCGAGGGGCTGGATCTGCCGCGCCCGACTGTTGCGTGGCAGGTCGACATTGCAGATGCCGTTCAAATCGATGCAGATCGCGACCATCTCTTTCGCGTCCTCA
>JBPCWB010000162.1:0-4271 GCA_051009955.1 Hyphomicrobiaceae bacterium
GAGAACCTTGATGACTTTGTCGGCTGCTTTCTGCGCTTTACTCTTGAATGGCCACATCTCGGCGGTTTTATCCCAATCGTTTTGCTATGGCGACCGCGCGTTGCCAAATGGCCATGCCTATCGAAGAATTGGAAGCCTTACCATACCGTCAAATCGTTTGGAAACTGCGTGCGCCAAGCCAACGGCTCGGCAAGGCTAGTGCGCTGGCGGCCGCAACTGGCGTATCGACAATACGGCCGAAACAGGCCACCGCCCCACGACTGTCCCCCACGTTAGCGCCATGGTTCCGCCGTGCACCAGATGCTCCGCCGTCGCAGTGCTCACGGCCGTTACTCCATCGCGAGCGATAATGCCCGGCACAGAACAGCGAAACCCGTCGTTGCGTCGGTGATCGCAAACTGCCTAACATGAAGCCACACGCATTCGATCAGGCCGAAGCAAACGCAAGATGTACCGAGACCACAAGTTCGCTGCATGCCTCGGCTTCCTATTCGGTGCACTGTCGCCGGTCGTTGGGTTGTTCTTGGGACTGCAGATTTCAACCGTCCTGGGCAACATTTTTGCCTTTCCATTTATCGCGTTGAGCACACTGGTTGGAGAACCCATAGGCAAACTATCACCTCTGATCATGGCTGCGGGGATACTTCTATCTGGATTGGCTTGGAGTTTGGTTTTCGCACGCGTCGCTCGATGGCGGAGGCGGTCGGCGCGATATTGACAGCCGCCTTCGGCGCGCTGAACCATAACGATGAAGAGTTAAGGTCAGCGGTCGGGTCAAACACGTCGAACGTGTCCGCGGCGCGACGGCCAATATTGAAAAGGCGGGCCGATCAGCTGCCTATTAAGCCCAATAGTCATTCAAGTTTGTCGGTTCGCCGGTGATGAGTTTGGCATTGACTGCGCACATCGGTGTATTGTTGAGTGGGGCTGGCCATGCGAGGTTGACGTGATGCGGCTGATGTATTGCTTCTTGTGGTTGTTGTCGTTCTCATTCCTGCCGTCTGTTGCACAACAAGTGCCCGATGGGCGCGCGGGGCTGGCGGTGTCCGATGCGACTGAGGCCCTGCGCAAAAAGCACCGCCTGCTTCTGAAAAGTGGAGCGGTTGTCACCAAGATCGATCGAGCCGGTCCGGCGGCGAAAGCGCGCCTACGTGTTGGCGACGTCATCCTCGAGGCGAATGATGCGACGATTGCCGGGCGCGCCTCGTTTCAGGCGCTAGTTGCGAAGCTGAAGCCGCAGTCAAAGCTGAGGTTGATCATTCTGCGGCGATCGCGTGTGCGTGCGCTGTCTTTGACGCTGCCGCAGGCCAAGACCAAACAACCGACGAAGCTCGCCAAGCAGTCGGCACCGGCTCAGCCTGACAAGCTTGCCGCCCCGCCATTCATGATGCTCGATACGGGCGGCCATATGGCACTCATTCGCGACGTCGTATTTACGCCGGACGGCAAGCATCTTGTGTCAGCATCCGATGATAAGACCATACGGATCTGGGATGTGGCTAGCGGTCAGACCGTTCGTACGATACGCGGACAGGTGACACGCACATCGGGAGAGGTTTATGCCATTTCATTGTCTTCGGATGGCAAGATGCTCGCGGTCGGCGGATACTTCGCGCCGCGATCGGGCGATGTCGACGTTAATGTCGGGGTCATTCGCCTGTATGACTTCGAGACCGGGAAACTCCTGGGATTATTGAAAGGTCACACCAAGTCAGTTTTTGATCTTGCGTTCTCCCAGCGCGGAGATCTGCTTGTTTCCGGCAGTTCAGACCGGACGGCGATCGTTTGGGATGTGCGCAAACGGCAACTCAAGCACCGTCTCAAAGGCCACCGGGCCGAGATCTACGCAGTTGCCATTTCGCCAGATGGCGAGCGGATTGTTACTGGGTCGTTCGACCGCCAGGTCAGGATTTGGTCGACCGATCGTGGCCGCCAGCTGAAGCGGCTCAGGGGTCATGATGTTGCCGTCTACTCGGTCGCGATGGCACCCAATGGAACGATCGCTTCGGGTGATGTTTCCGGTCGTATTCTGCTTTGGGACTCAGGCTCCAGCAAACCAACGCGTGTCCTTGTCGAGCAACAAAGTCGAGGCATCGGCGCGCTGGCATTCAGCAGCAACTCCAAGCTCCTGTTATCAACAGCACTGAGCGGCGTTGGCGCGCGGTCCAACTCGGTTTGGAATGTCGAAACCGGGGATCCCGTGGCAACATACCTGGGCCATAATGATAATGTGCGCGCAGCGGCAATTTCACCGGACGGTCAGTGGGCGGTGACGGGCGGCGGCTCGGACAATGAAATTCACATTTGGGATGTGCAGACCGGCCAGCCCCGCCAAAAACCGGATGGCTTAAGGCTCGGATTGAACGGCCATGGCAAGAGCATTTGCACGGTCGGCATAACCGCTGATGGTGGCACGATCGCGTGGGGCTATGACCAGGTCGAAACGACTGACACGGTCGTCAATCCGTATCAATTTTCATTGCGCCTGCCGTCTGATAACCGGAAACTCGGCAGTCCGCAGGCCGTCTCGCCGGATAGCGCCCTGACCCTTACTTCGGCTGCCAGGGATCATGGTGAGTTGTCAATTCGCCATCGCAAAGGTGGCGACCATGACTACAAGAACGCAACGCTGGAAATTCTTCGAAACGACGTCGTCAGAGCAACCGTCACGCGGACTGCGCTGGATGGTTACGGACATATTTCATACGGCCTCACCGAAGATCAATCGACGATCATATCGGGGGGCTTCAATGGTCAATTGCTGGCCTATGACCTTAAAGGCACCAAGCTCGGCCGCTTTTTCGGCCACACTGGGAGCGTTTGCGCGATCGCACCGTCGGCAGATGGCCGCTATCTGGTTTCCGGCTCGAACGATCAGACGATCAGGCTGTGGAATCTCAAGTCTCGCGAACTGATCGTGACACTGTTTCATGGTCGCGACGGCAACTGGGTGATGTGGACGCCACAAGGCTACTACACCGGGTCACCGGGCGGCGGTGCCCTGGTCGGCTGGCAGCTCAATAAAGGGAAGAGTGAAGCCGCCGATTATGTGCGCGGTCAGCAGTTGCGCAGAACGTTGTTCCGACCTGATATTGTCGAGCGCGCTCTTGTCCTGACGAGTGCCAAGGCAGCCGTTCAGGAGGCCGGTCTTGTTGGACTGACGGTTGATGCAATCCTCAATCGTCGACAACCGCCGGTCATTCGTGTTGCGGGCCCGGAATCGGCAAACGGTGGGCGTTCCGTCATTACCGTCACGTTTGATAAACCGCCCCAGGGGGACGACCGGATCGATGTGTTCGTTGGCAATGCCGAACAGGAATCCAAAGTTGCCGCCCGGCCCGTGAAGTTGCCTCCGGGTTTGCCGCGCAAGGCGCCTGCATCACTCATGCGCGCTTACGAAGTGCCACTGTTCAGGGGCGCCAACCTCGTTCGTGTCGTCGCCGCCAATTCAACGGGCGAAAGCGAACCACAGTGGTTGGACGTCTTGCACAACGGAGAAGGCGAACTTGATAAGCGTGGGACATTGTGGGTCCTCGCGGTCGGCGTCGACAAGTATCCGGGCCTTGGCAATAGCTGCGGCGACGATCAGCGATCGACCTGCGACCTGTCTTATGCCGGCGTCGACGCAACGGCATTTGCTAAAGCGGCCGCCAAGGAAATGAAAAGCACCCATCGCCAGGTCAAGGTGACGGTTCTTGTCAATGGAAGAGGCGAGACGACCGTGCCAACGCGAAAGAACATCCTTTCGGCAATCGAGCGCATCAAGACCAAATCGACCGCCAACGATACCGTTGTCATATTTCTCGCCGGCCATGGTGTGAATGCGAAGGGCGGACGTTATCTCTTCTTGCCGAGCGACGTATTGCGCGAAGGGGAAGAAATTGCCAAACGCAGTTCCATTGATTGGCAATCGGAAATTCAACAGGCGATCACGCAGGCCAAGGGTCGCCGGTTGATGTTTGTCGACGCCTGTCATTCGGGCTCGGCGCACAATAGAAAGCTACTGAGCGACGCGCTAACCGATCGATTTGTTGCTTTCGCGGCGACGAATGCGGATCAGGGTGCCTGGGAGCTCAAAGAGCTTGGCCACGGCGCTTTCACCAAGGTTCTCCTGGATGGCATCGGTGGTAAGGCCATTGACCCGCGGCAGCGCGCAGTGACGGTGTATAGGCTCGGTACGTACCTGAACGAAGAGGTGCAACGGTATACCAACGGTCAGCAGTCGCCGGAGTATCAGTCGGGACAGGGCAATTTCATTCTGGCCAGGGACT
>JBPCWB010000163.1:0-2936 GCA_051009955.1 Hyphomicrobiaceae bacterium
AGCATCGAAGTGGTCGTCGACACGTCGCACCAAGGATATCTCGAACCGCAGGCGACGATTGCCAATGTCGATAGCAACGGCTTCGTGACCGTCTGGGCATCGACCCAGGGTCAGTTCACCACCGAGCTGATGATCGCGCGCATCCTCGGTATTCCGCAATCGAAGCTCAGGGTGATCCCGTTGGAGATCGGTGGCGGGTTTGGCGGCAAGATCGCGACCCATGGTGAACCGATCGCCGCAAAACTCTCGGAGATCAGCCGACGCCCTGTCAAGCTCGTGCTGTCGCGCGAGGAGATCCTGCAGGGCGGCACGGGTCCGACCGCCGGCATGCAGGTGAGCCTCGAGACCGCGGCCGACAGTGACGGCAAGCTGACAGCCATCAAGGGCGTCTATCATGTCGATGCCGGCGGACTGCCGGGCCTCAGTCCCAGTCTGTTCATGCAGGCCTCGGCCGCTCTCTATCAGTGCGACAATCTCCATTTGGAGGGCTACGACGTCGTCACCAACAAACCACGGACGGAGGCTTACCGCGGCCCCGGCGGCATTCAGGCCTACTTTGCGATGGAGCAGGCCATGGATCGCCTGTGCCAAGCCATGGATATGGACCCCGTCACATTCCGCAAGCGCAACGCTGCTGTAACCGGCAGCCGCATGCCGATTGGTACGCCATTTCCGTCCATCGGACTGACCAGCATTCTTGACGCCGTCGAAGTGCATCCCTGTTGGACGAAGTCGCTCGGCGATGGTGCCATGCCGCGCGGTCGCGGGTTCGCGTTGGGTTATTGGCGGGGCACGTCAATGACGTCGGCTTGCCATCTGACGGTCGCCGGCGACGGCCGGCCGATGGTGACATTGGGCGCCGTCGACCTGTCCGGCACGCGAACAACGATGGCCCAAGTCGCCGCCGAGCAATTCGGCATGTCCGTCGATGATGTTTTCGTCCAGATGGGCGATTCGAAATCCGTCGGCTACAGTGACGGTGCCGCCGGCAGTCGCGTCGCCCGCACGTTGACTGCTGCGCTGGTCGAGGCCAGCGATGATGCGCTTGATCAGTTGCGCCGGCGCGCTGCCGAGATCCTGCAGAGCGACCCACAAGACCTAACCTACGAAAAGACCGTATTTCGGACATCCGGCGGCAGTTCGATCTCCATTGCGGAATTGATGCAGGCAACACTGACGCAGGGTGCCGTCGTAGGTCGCGGCACCTCGGTCAAACTGCCACTGGGCGTCGAAGTCGGTGCCCACGTTTGTGACGTCGAGGTCGATCCCGACACAGGTCTTGTCACAATTCTGCGCTACACAGCCTTTCAGGACGTTGGCCGTGCCTTGAATCCGACAGCGGTTGAAGGCCAAATGCAGGGCAGCGTTGTGCAGGGGCTCGGCTGGGCTCTCATGGAGCACATTGACTACGGACCGGACGGGCATGCCCGAAATGCCAGCCTTTTGGACTACCGCATGCCGACCGCCCTCGACGTCCCAGCCATCGACTGCGTCATTTTGGAGACTCCAGTCCCTGAAGTGCCGTATGGTGTGCGTGGCGTCGGCGAAGTTCCCATCGTTCCGGTTGGAGCTTGTGTTGCCAATGCAATAGCTCGTGCCGTCGGCATTCGGGTGACGAAGATGCCGATGACTCCCGAGCGCGTTTTGGAGGCTTTGAGCGCGCGACGCGGCACTTAGGCTATAACGGCTTCTGAGGAGCGCCGGACCTGGTGCCACAGCGGCGCCGTAGAACAAACGTTCGAGCCATCTGGTCACGAACCATTGAATTTGGTGGAAACGCGCCCACCTTTGTTGGTTGACGTCCCAACCACGCGCGAAGTACTCGGGTAGATTAGCCATGCGCCTACGCCTGTTCCATATCGCGTTGCTTGTCCCGACGCTTCTCGTTCCGATGCACGCATTGGCGCAGGGCCGCGCGGCTGTGGTCCTCGTCGATACAGTTGATCAGCGCGAAATCCGCGACACACAGTCGGTCATTGGGCAGCTCGTCGCCACCCAAAGGTCCGAAATCGCGACACGCACCGAAGGCGTGATTGAAGCCGTTACATTCGAGGTCGGAGAGCATGTAAAGAAGGGGCAAACACTTGTCACCTTGGACAAGAGCCGTTTCGAGATCGAGAAGCGTGCCGCCGAAGCCTCAATGGATGTTGCGCGGGCCGGCTTGCGAATTGCTGAGGCCAAACTCAAGCTCGCGGAATTGGCATTCAGCCGCCAGGAAGGTTTGCGCAAGTCGACGGCCTTCTCGCGTAGCCGATATGACGACCTCAAGCAGGCGGCCGTCCAATCACGCAGTGAAAGATCGCAGGCGGAAGCGCAGATCCTCAATGCCCAGTCGAGTCTCAATCGCGCCCTCTATGACTTGAAGCACGCGGTCATCGTCGCGCCGTTCGACGGTGTGGTGATCGAACGGCAGGCTCAACCCGGTCAATACATGAACACCGGGAATGCGGTTGCCACGATCCTGGATGTCCGCAACCTTGAAGTTGAGGCAGACGTTCCGAGCAACATTGTCAACGGGTTGACGATCGGAAGCAAAGTTACGGCCGTCTTTGAAGGTGATGTGCGCAAATCCGTTACCATTCGAACTGCGATACCTGTCCAGAACGTTTCGACGCGCACGCGCCCGGTTCGCTTCACCGCCAAACTCGACGGTTTGAATGCATCCATGGTCGCCATTGGCAGCTCGGTCACCCTGCAGCTTCCGGTCAGCGCCCCGCGCAAGGTGATTTCGGTACCAAAGGATGCGTTATTGCAGGGCCGAGGTGGCTGGATGGTCTACGTCGTATCAGACAACAAGGCGCAACCGAGGCCCGTGAAGCTTGGCCAAGCCGTACAAGCACGGATCGAAATTCTCTCCGGCATCAGCGTTGGTGACGTCGTTGTCGTGCGTGGCAACGAGCGTTTGCGACCTGGTCAGGCGGTGCGCGCAAAACATG
>JBPCWB010000164.1:0-8503 GCA_051009955.1 Hyphomicrobiaceae bacterium
AATTCTTCACTCTTGACGTCTTTACCGATCGGAGATTCGCGGGCAATCCGCTGGCGGTCGTACTTGGAGCGGACATGTTGAGTACGGACGCGATGCAGCGAATCGCGCGCGAGTTCAATTTGTCCGAAACGGTCTTCGTCATGAAACCGGATCAACCCGCGCACTCGGCGAAAGTCCGTATATTCACGCCTGCCTCCGAGATGCCGTTCGCGGGTCACCCAACGGTCGGGACGGCTGCCCTGTTAGCAGAACTACGGGCCGCGGAAGTGGGTGGCGGCGGCACTGCGCTGGTCACACTTGAAGAAAAGATCGGGTTGGTCCGCGTCGGCATTCGTATGGCCGAGGGACGGGCGACCTTTGCGGAGTTCGACGCACCCAAGTTGCCTGAGGACGTCGGCAACGTGCCGGCGCGGGATGCCCTGGCGGCGGCCCTGGGGCTCTTGCCGAGCGAAATCGGATTTGCAAATCATCACACCACCCGGTTCAGCTCAGGTCCGGCCTTCACGTTCATTCCAGTGAGTTCTCTTGAAGCTATCGGCAGGGCTGCGCCAAACTTGGCCTATTGGGCTGACGCCTTCGGAGAGACGAATGACGGCGCCTTTCTTTATACAGCCGAGACGATGCACGCGGCGTCCAACTACCATGCCCGGATGTTCGCTCCGACACATGGCATTATGGAAGATCCTGCGACAGGCTCCGCGGTAGCTGGTTTCGGCGGTGTCGTGGCCATGTTTGATCAGCCGCCTGATGGATTGCACAGGCGCCAGGTTGAACAAGGGCTGGAAATGGGCCGTGCGAGCTTCATTGCGCTATCGGTCGAACTGCGCGGCGGCGTGCTTTCAGGCGTGCGGATCGGAGGGCATTCGATGCGTGTCAGCCAAGGACGGATCGACGTTGAGGCCTGATGTTGCGTGCGTGTTATCCAAACAGGACTTGATCGTTAAGACAAATTTGGCTTATTTGTCGGAACTTACCAGTCAAGTGAACTGACGCGAGACAATTTTGATGGGTGATTTCTCAAATCCCCGATCCGGACATCTGATCGACGGTCCTCGCCCGACCGCTCGTCTCCGCGCGTCTCTTCTCGCTCTCCTCCTTATCAGCCCCTGAGCGTCGGCGGTTGCGGCTTGGCCTGCAGCGGATACTCAGGGGGACCAGTTTTCAGCGGGTCGTAACGGCCGGGCTCTCAGTGAGCATCACGAATTCTAGGAAACACAGGTCATGTCAGATAACTCTTCAGATTCGACAAGCGAACGCGATCGCGTTTTGATTTTTGATACAACTTTGCGGGATGGCGAGCAGTGTCCCGGCGCTACCATGACGTTCGAGGAAAAACTCGAGGTCGCGGATCTGTTGGACGAAATGGGTGTCGATATCATCGAGGCGGGATTTCCATTCGCCTCCGACGGTGATTTCGAAGCCGTTTCTGAGATTGCGCGGCGAACAAAGAATGCCGTCGTTGCCGGACTTTGCCGCGCCGGCTTCAATGACATTGATCGCTGCGGGGCAGCCGTGAAGCACGCCCAGCGCCCGCGCGTTCATACATTCCTGTCGACATCACCGATCCATATCAAGTGGAAGCTGCAAAAGGAGCCGTCAGAGGTCCTGCAGATGGTCACCGACTCGGTCACGCGGGCACGGAATTGGTCGGACGACGTCGAATGGTCGGCCGAAGATGGCACCCGCACGGAGTTTGACTATTTGTGTCAGTGTGTCGATGCGGCGATCAAGGCCGGCGCGACGACGATCAACATTCCCGACACGGTGGGTTACACAACGCCGGAAGAGCACTTCGAACTCTTCAAGAGCCTGCGCGAGGCGGTTGCCAACTCGGACAAGGCCGTCTTCTCGGTCCATTGCCACAATGACTTGGGCATGGCAGTTGCCAATTCGTTGGCAGGCGTGCGTGCTGGTGCTCGCCAGATCGAATGCACCATCAATGGTATCGGGGAGCGGGCCGGCAATGCGGCGCTGGAAGAGCTTGTAATGGCCATCAAAACGCGCGGCGATGTGCTGCCCTACGATATCAACATCAATTCGGAGATGCTGATGCGGGCCTCTAAGCTGGTATCTGCCGCGACGTCGTTTCCGGTCCAGTATAACAAAGCTATCGTTGGCCGGAACGCGTTTGCCCATGAAAGCGGGATCCACCAGGATGGCATGCTGAAGCATACGCAAACCTATGAGATCATGACGCCGGAGTCCGTTGGGGTGACCAAGTCGTCGCTGGTCATGGGCAAGCATTCAGGACGCAATGCCTTCCGCAACAAGCTGAAGGAGCTGGGCTATGAGCTGGGCGAGAATGCCCTGGAAGATGCATTCGTTCGGCTGAAGGCATTGGCCGACAAAAAGAAGATCATTTACGATGAGGATATCGAGGCGCTGGTCGACGAGGAAATTGCGACCGGTCACGATCGGGTCAAAGTCGTTTCACTGACGGTGATTGCGGGAACGTCGGGGCCTCAGTCGGCGACGTTGACGCTCGATATCGATGGCGCACACAGCACGGTTCAGTCCACGGGCAACGGTCCTGTGGATGCAACGTTCAATGCCATTCATGCGTTGATCCCGCATGAGGCCACACTGGAGCTCTACCAGGTCCATGCCGTGACGGAAGGAACGGACGCCCAGGCCGAAGTATCGGTCCGCCTGTTCGAGGAGGGCCGTACGTCGACGTCAAAGTCCGCTGATCCAGATACGCTGGTGGCGTCTGCCAAGGCTTACATCGGTGCACTGAACAAGTTGATCTTGAAGCGCGAACGTGGCGCTCCTGCGCAGCACTACGTAGAGGACCGCGAACGTTTGCGTGGGCCTTGATTGTCGGGACGCGCATAGCACATGGAGCGGGAGCCGCCATACGGCTCCCGCTTGCTTGGGCCTCCGTCAGTGATCTGTGTCTCCTCGGGCCGACGATCCGCCGGATCTGACGGTGATGGCGGTTAACGTCGTAACACGTTGCTCAATCATTCGTTTTTTGGAATAGCTGCGCGGGCGCGACGGTATGCGCCCAATTTTTGTGAGCCCGTCACTATCCGGACGACAGGTTATGTTTGAAGATGCGTATGGAGCGATCGACAGGGAACGTAACCGCTATGCTGTCCGGCGTCAGCAGTGTCTTTTCAGATGACATTGCCATTGATCTTGGCACGGCAAATACGCTTGTTCACGTCGCTGATCGCGGCGTCATCATTGATGAGCCGTCGGTTGTTGCCATTCGGTCTCGGGCCGGCGTCCGAGAAGTCCTGGCGGTCGGTCAGCAAGCCAAGCTGATGCAGGGGCGCGCGCCGGAAAGCATCGAAACGATCCGGCCGCTCCGTGACGGTGTGATCGCGGATTTTGTCGCTGCTGAGGAAATGCTTCGACAATTCATTAAGAAGACCAAGTCGGCGCTCGGATTTCGCCGGCCGCGCATACTGATTTGTGTTCCGGCCGGCGCAACTCCGGTGGAGCGACGCGCCGTCTACGAGACGGCGCTCTCAGCCGGTGCGCGCAAGGTGTATATGATTGAGGAACCGGTTGCGGCCTCTCTCGGTGCAGACCTGCCGGTCGGGGAGCCCAATGCATTGATGGTCGTCGATATCGGCGGCGGGACGACAGATATCGCCGTCCTATCATTTGGCGGCGTGGTGCAGGCGCGCTCGTTGCGATGTGCCGGCAATGCCATGGATGAGGCGATCATTAGGTTCGTGCGGCGGCAGCATCACCTGATGATCGGCGAGGCGAATGCCGAGCGCATCAAGATCGAGGCGGGTAGCGCGTCGAGAACCCAGAATGGCCACGCCGCCGAAATCCACATTCGCGGTCGCGATGTCCGCAAGGGACGACCAAAAAGCATCGTGCTGAGCCCTTCGGATGTGGCCGGCGTATTGGCGGGGCCAATTGACGAGATTGCAGAGTTTGTGCAACGGGCCCTGGAAGATCTCCCGCCGAAAACTGCAAGCGACGTTTGTGACAAGGGAATTCACCTTACCGGCGGCGGCGCATTGCTTGACAAGTTTGACCTCGAGCTGGAGCGGCAGATCGGCGTGACGTTCCATCGCCCCGTCAACCCGACCCATTGTGTCGTTAAGGGAACAGCTGTTGTGCTGCAACAGCTCAGGACCCATGAGCATTTACTGATCAAGCCTTAAGATTCTGCATTCGGAATTCGTTCGATAACTGGTCGCCGTCGGGCGCAGTGGTGGTCGTCAGTTTCGGAGAAGCGCTGGTCGATCGTCTCTTGGTGGTTTGGTCCGCTGTTACAACGGGTCGTGCCGCACCGGACAAAGAAAAGACCGGCGGCAGGACAGGGCCTGCAGCCGGTCAGTTGGCACAAGATCGCGGCAGATATGCACGTCGCGAATCCGACGTACCTCGCTTTATACCGCGAAGAGATTTTGAGAGCGTTCGGGATGGAGCGTCGTTTTGATACGAATTTTCTATGTCTTGGACAGGTCCTCGCGACATCGCCGCTACAGCCGCCTCGAAGTCCCGTTATCGCGGCTTTTACCTTGCCGAAATTGTTTTTGGTTAATCTTTTTCGCGTCCGGCCAATAAGAACGCGGCGTCACAATGATACACGATATGCCAATGCAATGGACCGATCTGCAGCGCAGGTTGCTGGGCGGAGTCGCGGTCCCGCTCGCGTTGCTTTCGTTAACCATTGCCACGAGGGTCATTGGCCTTGACCGCGACCATGGCATCCTAACGGTTGTTGAGAACCTCGCAGTGGTTTCGCTGGTGCTGGCGGCGATCTGGAGCTTCTTCGCGATCCATTCCTACATTGAGGACGGGCCGAAACGCGCGCATCTGCGGGCGATCGCGGCGTGGGAGACGGCTCTAAGTGCCCACGAGAGGTGCTTGTTGGCTGCGCATCGGGCAGATCCGATCTTGTACGATCCACCGCGTGGAATGCCAGGCTACTTCTATCGCAGTTTTGCTCAGATTAGCCGGGATTTGGCACATCGGGGGCGGCGCATCGAGGATCACGTGTGTGGCCCTCCAAGACCGCTGTACAAAGCCCAATTTGGCGACGGCAGAGAGCTGTTCGAAAGCAACCGCGACAATCTTTGGTCCCGAATTAGCGCGTACCTAACTGCGAATCCAGACGCAGGCGAATGTTCCTGCTATCGGTCCGGTCCGAACGGCTGGAGTGCTCTCGACATGGTTCCGGAGCAACGGACGGGTTGCAACGCCTAACGGTTTTTGGATTTACACCAGAACATCGTCACGCGCTATCGAACTTGCCAGAGCCTGCAGCAGTACGTCGGGATCGTCGTCGCAGTACTCGCCCATGATCTTGATTTTGAATGACAGTTCCGACGGGGTCTTGGCAGGTACGCCAACCGCCCGCCATGCCGCTTGCTGTAACCAATGTTCGATGCGCTCTAGGGCCCTTTGCACGGTCACCATTGGCTTGCGTGTCTGGCAGGGCTCATCGCCGTTGGTATGGGGCAGCACAGCAACCGCCTCGCGCATGGTCAGGAGCACTGAAAACTCGTGCCAGATCTCTGTGAGACTGTCGGTCGAGCCGTAGTTGGTGGATTCGGTCAGATGCATAAATCGGATCTCGCTGGCTGGTGTGCCCGGGATAGACAGTCAGCTGCAAATATCGTTCCAAGTCGCTGGACGACACTCGGTGACACAGCAATGTGATAGAAAGGGGTCTGTTCTGTGGCGCGACGTCTCTTGGTCTTCATTCCTTGTCGCGCGACGCCACCTCGCAAAGATTTGACGACATTGCAATGCGACTGTGTGCTTCACGTCGTGATTTTGGGGCTTCGGTCTGTTTACTTTGCGTGAAGCATGCGAGTTTCGGAAGCAATAGTTATAATTTTTGTTTCTGTTTCAATGGAACGAATAAATTGCGAGGACCACTCTGGTGAGCACACAATTGGACTGGCACAAGGTTGCCGCGTCGGATGAACTGCCCGAGGGTCGGGTCAAGACGGTGACGGCAGCCGGCAAACAGCTTGCGCTGGTCCATTACAAGGGCGTGTACGCGGCGATGGACAATCGCTGTCCGCATCAGGGCGGGCCTCTCGGAGAAGGCTCGATTGAGGCTGGCACTGATGGTCAATGCTGGCTGAGATGCCCGTGGCATGGTTGGGACTTTGATCCGTTGACCGGAAAGCCGCCTGGTGGGCATGCCGACACCGGTCAGGACATGTACGCCGTCGAAGTCCGCGACGATGGAATCTACGTCGGTGTCGAGCCCGAGGCTGCACACGAACGGACTGTGTCCGATGTCATGGCGGAGACCATGGTCAACTGGGGAGTCAAATCCGTCTTCGGTATGGTTGGCCATTCCAATCTTGGCCTGGCTGATGCGCTTCGGCGGCAGACGGTTGGTGGCAAGCTCTCGTACTACGGGATCCGCCATGAGGGTGCGGCGTCATTTGCATGTTCGGGCTATGCCAAATTGTCAGGACGTCCGGCTGCATGCCTGGCCATTGCCGGCCCGGGGGCGACCAACCTGATGACGGGTTTGTGGGACGCCAAAGTCGACCGGGCTCCGGTGCTGGCCTTGACGGGACAGGTGAACGTTCAGGTGTTTGGCCCCGGTGCCTTTCAGGAAATCGATCTGGCTTCCGCATTCGAGGCCGTCAGTCGGTTCAGCCAAACGGCCTTGCACACATCCAATCACGCCGAACTGATGTCACTTGCAATGAAGTCGGCGCTGATCGAACGAGATGTCGCCCATTTGATCTTTCCCGACGACGTTCAAACGCTTCCAGGCGGGGATAGCAAAGCTGCCGGGCCTGCCGGTCGCCTGAGTGCACACGACATCACGCCATCACGAGGTGATCTTGAGCCTGCCATTGCCGCGATTGCCCAGGCTAGGCGACCGATTGTGATCGTCGGCTATGGTGCGCGGGATGCGATGGCTGACGTGATTGCTCTGGCGGAAAAGCTCAACGCGCCTGTGCTCACGACATTCAAAGCGAAGGGTCAGATTTCGGATCGTCACCCACTTGCGGCCGGTGTGCTGGGGCGGTCCGGAACGCCGATTGCAAGTTGGTTCATGAACGAGTGCGACTTGATCTTGGCGCTCGGGACGTCGTTCTCGAACCACACCGGTGTTGATCCCAACAAGACCATCGTACAGGTCGACTTCGACCGCATGGCATTGGGTAAGTTTCATGCCATCTCGCATCCTGTCTGGGGCGAGATCGGCACGACGGTTCGTGTCATACAATCTGAGTTGCCGAACGCCGAAGCCGTTGATCAGCGATCGGAGGTGGCGGAACGCTGGGACGCCTGGCGGCAAGAAAAGCAAAGCCGGGTCATCGATGATCTCGGGAGCGGCGTGGCGTCTGCTGCTGTCTTCGAAGCTTTGGCCGACGCGACACCGAAAGACGCGGTCATGGCCGTCGATGTCGGCAACAACACCTACTCGTTCGGACGTTATTTCGAGTGCGCCGAACAACGCATTTTGATGTCGGGTTATCTGGGGTCAATTGGGTTTGCATTACCGGCAGCAATCGGTGCGTGGGCGGCCACGCAAGACTTTTCCGAATACGCCGGGCGCAAGGTGATATCCGTCAGCGGTGACGGTGGATTTGGGCAGTACATGGCCGAGTTCACGACAGCCGTGAAGTATAACATGGACATCACGCATATCCTGCTGAACAACAGCCAGCTGGGAAAAATCTCAAAGGAACAAAAGGCCGGGGAGTGGCCGGTTTGGGAAACGTCACTTGTTAATCCCGGCTTTGCCGCCTACGCCCGACTGTGCGGTGGCAAAGGCATCCGCGTGAGCAACCGCTCTGAATTGGGGACCGCACTGGCCGAAGCGATTGCCTTCGACGGCCCTGCTCTGGTGGAGATCATGACAGACGCCGAACTCATCTGATCGCGGATGCGCGTGTCGAGTTGAATTGAGATCATTCCCCGGGATGTTAGCGGCCTCGTCGCGAGCGTTCACTTGATGAGCCGGTTGGCAAGCCACTGCAATACCGAAAGTAAGATGATCGCGCCGCTCCCCCAAATGACAATGGCGAGTTCACTAAATGGCGTGCCGCGCAGCCACCATCGGACGACGTCACCGTAGGGCGAAAACAGCTTCAGACCGAACAGTCCGTCGTTGGACCACGGTGCGGTCCAGATCCAGAACCGCGAGGCATAAAGCAGTACGAGCGTCAGGACAATCGCGATGAGAATGCCGAACCCGCGATAGATCAAGCCTTGCTTTGCGCTCATGACAGGACTTTCAGACTTGCGAGGTCGACCTTGAAGAGCAGAATCTTGCCCCGTCGTTCTATGGTGCCATCGAGCGAGATATAGACGGCGACGTGGTTGAGATAGGCGTCGGGCAGCGCATTGCCGTCTTGATCGGCAAGCAAGAAGAACTGGCTTCCAGCGACGGGCTCGCTGGCGACAAAGATCGGTGGAACGCCACCAATCAGGCACAGGTTGGCGCAGGCACGATGCGCAAGGCCGCGGCCCGGCCGCATTGCACCGGCGAGGCATTTTCCATCGCAGATTTCGCCCTTGAGACGCCAACGACCCAGCGCCTCGGATG
>JBPCWB010000165.1:0-3834 GCA_051009955.1 Hyphomicrobiaceae bacterium
CTTGATCAGTGTCCTCGGTGACGGTCTCGTCAAGCACATTGATGTCGACGTCAAGAAGGGTGACGACGAAATTGCTATTGATGTCGAGGATGGTTGGGGCGCCGGCGCCTACGTCATCGCAACGCTCTACCACGCGATGAACGTCGATACGAAGCGCATGCCAGGCCGCGCCATCGGAGTCGCCTGGCTGGCCATTGATCCGACGCCCAGGACTCTGCAAGTCGAGCTCGATCTGCCCGAAAAGGTCGGGTCGGGATCGACGCTGACAGTGCCCGTCCATCTCAAGGGTCTCTCGTCCGGCGAAAGTGCACGGGTGACGATTGCGGCCGTTGACGTCGGCATCCTCAACCTCACGCGCTTCAAATCGCCGGCGCCTGAGAGCTGGTTTTACGCCCAGCGTCTCCTCGGAAGCGAGTATCGCGACTTCTACGGCCGATTGATCGACGGCATGCGCGCCGAGCGCGGTGCCTTGAAATTCGGTGGTGATGGTGGCGGCGGCGGAGTTCAGGGCAACCCACCCGTGGAAGAGACGGTGTCGCTGTTCTCCGGCATCGTCAAGGTCGATGACCAAGGTCGCGCAAAAGTGTCGTTCGACCTGCCGGAATTCAACGGGACCGTTCGGATCATGGCAGTGGCGTGGAGCGCCGGGAAGGTTGGCCATAAGGCCAAGAGTGTCATCGTTCGTGACCCGATCGCCGTGACCGCGTCCGGCCCGCGCTTCATGACGCTCGGCGATGAGGCACGGCTGCAACTCGACCTCCATAACGTCGAGGGAGCAGCCGCCGACTACAGTGTTTCCGTCGTGCGGTCCTATCAATCTGAAGCATCCGGTTCGACCGCGGGCGAGACGGTCTTTCAAAAGTCTCACACGCTGGCAATTGGCGCGCGCCAGTCACTGCAGCTGACCATGGTGCCAAAGCACATCGGATTCGTAACCTATGCGGTTCGCGTCTCAGGTCCGAATGGGATCGATGTCGGTCGTGAGTTGCTGTTCAGCGTCAAGCCGCCCGCACGCGGTATCAAACGCGTTACGGTCAGCTCGCTCAAGCCAAGCGGCGGCAAGATTACGATCTCCAAGGACCTCTTGGTCGACATGATCCCTGGACACGCAAGCGTGTCGCTCAGCGTCGGACCGCTCGCCTCCTATAACGTTCCGTTGCTGTTGAACCAACTCGACCGCTACCCCTATGGCTGTGCCGAACAAACGACCAGTCGGGCATTGCCGCTGCTCTACGCCAACGCACTGGCCGTGCGCTCCGGCAGTCGGTCGGATGCCGCGATCCGAGAAAAGATCGCAAAGGCAATTGCGCGGTTGTTCGCAATGCAGGACAGCTCCGGCGCGTTCGGCGCGTGGGGCCCGGGGGCTCCCGATCTGTGGCTCACGGCCTACGTTACGGATTTCCTGAGCCGTGCGCGCGAAGCCGGTTACAGCTTCGACAAACGAAAATTTGGTCAAGCGCTGAATCGATTGCGCAATTTCATCAGTTACGCATCCGATTTCAAGAAAGGTGGCGAGAACCGCGCTTACGCCCTCTATGTCCTGGCACGCAATGGTCAGGCTCCGATCGGGGATCTGCGCTACTATGCTGACACGCGCCTTGATCGCTTTGCGACGCCACTCGCAAAGGCGCAGATCGGGGCAGCATTGGCGATGATGGGTGACAAGCCACGGGCGCAAAATGCATTCCGCGCAGCCATTGCTGAGTTGGGTGATCTCCAGGCCACTGGCGGGCGGGTCGACTATGGGTCCGGGTTGCGTGATGGCGCCGCGGTCCTCACGCTCGCGTCAGAAACTCAATTTGTCGCGGCCGAAGCCGCAGGTCTGTCCGACGTTCTGTCGCGCGCCTTCGCCAGCCGCACGCAAACGTCGACACAGGAGCAAGCCTGGTTGCTATTGGCAGCCAACGCTTTGGGCAACAGAGGGAATGATACGCGGCTGACAGTCAACGGTCGGGCGCATAGCGGACTGTTGCGTCGGACATTGTCTCCGGCCGAACTGAGTCATGGTGAATTGACAATTGCCAATAGCGGTGAGGAAGCCGTCGATGTGCTGGTCTCGGTGATCGGCGCTGCTTTGACACCGGAACCCGCCATTGAAAAAGGCTTCAAGATTGAGCGCTCATACTACAAGCTCGACGGAACACCGGTCGAGCTGGCTAGCGCAACCGGTGGCCAGGCGCAGATTGGTCAGAGCGACCGCATGGTGGTCGTCGTCAAGGTCACGGCGGAAGACAAGGGCGGCCGGGTGCTTCTGGTCGACCGCCTGCCCGCCGGTCTTGAAATTGAGAACCCGCGCCTGGTCGGCAGCGGCGACGTTAAGGCGCTGCCATGGTTGAAGTCCGATGTCCATCCCGAGCACACCGAGTTCCGCGATGACCGCTTCGTGGCCGCCTTCGATTTCTTCCAGCAGAAAGGAAAGTACCGATCCGCGACCGTCGCCTACGTCGTGCGTGCGGTAACGCCCGGATCATTCGTGCATCCCGCGGCCATTGTTGAAGATATGTATCGACCGGAGCGCTTCGCCCGAACGGCGGCAGGTCGTCTGACGATCAAGGCACAACCATAGGCAGCTGACGCCATCGTGACGCGCAAGGCCACATCTTCGATCCCTCTACGTCCCAGCCGTTGGGCGGGCCGGGCGGCCGTCATCGCAGGCGCGTTGTGTGCCGCGCTGACCGGTTCACTGCTCTGGAAAGCCTCGAAGATTCCAGCGTTGAATGTCACGGCAGCAGACGAAATGTCGGTCAGCGTCGTCGATCGTGACGGCCGGCTTCTGCGCGCCTTCACGACCCCTTCCGGACGCTGGCGCTTGCCGGTCACTGCACAAGATGTGGACCGCCGCTATCGTGATCTCTTGCTGGCCTATGAGGACAAGCGGTTCTTCGACCATGGTGGCGTCGATGCACTGGCGGTTTTGCGCGCCGGCACGCAGTTGGCCATGAATGGCCGCATCGTCTCGGGCGCGTCGACCCTCACCATGCAGGTCGCACGTCTGCTCGAAGGGCGGCATGACCGCTCCTTCGGCGGCAAGATGCGCCAGATGGTCCATGCCCTAGCCCTTGAACGGCGCTACAGCAAACGTGAAATCCTCGATCTTTATTTCGGGCTGGCGCCTTTCGGGGGTAACATTGAAGGCGTGCGGGCGGCATCCCTCGCTTATTTCGGAAAGGAACCGAGGCGATTGTCATTGGGAGAAGCCGCGCTCTTGGTGGCCCTGCCGCAGTCACCGGAAACGCGCCGTCCTGACCGACATCCGGCCGCAGCCAAACGGGCACGGGCGAAAGTGCTCGAGAGGGCCCGCGGTGCCGGGCTGATAACGTCGGCGGAGTCAGCGCGCGCCGAGAGTGAGCCGATCCCGCGACGGCGGCAACTATTCCCCAACTACGCTCCACATCTCGCCGATCGCCTGCGCGTTGCATCGCCGGCCGCCGCGCAACATCGCACGACGCTCAATCGCAACCTTCAACGGCGCCTGGAAGATCTCGTCCATCAACACGCCCAGGCGCTCGGCAAACGCTTGTCCGCTGCGATGATCGTCGTCGACCACACCAGCGGTGATATCGTCGCGCACGTCGGCTCGCCGGATTATTTCGATCACAGCGTGCTTGGCGCGATCGATATGACAGGTGCCGTGCGCTCGCCGGGCTCAGCTTTGAAACCCATCGTCTACGGCATGGCCTTTGAACGCGGCCTGGCGCACCCGCAGACACTGATTGATGACAGACCTGTCCGGTTCGGGACCTATGCGCCACGCAATTTTGATGAAGACTTCCGTGGAACCATAACGATCCGCGAAGCCCTCGGCCGATCCTTGAACATTCCGGCGGTCAAGCT
>JBPCWB010000166.1:0-3800 GCA_051009955.1 Hyphomicrobiaceae bacterium
GCGCTCAGCAAGGCCTTGGTATAGGGGTGACGCGGAGCGCTGAAAAGCTTGCGCGTCGGTGCCGTCTCCACGAGCCGACCGAGATACATGACCGCGACGTGATCGCAGGTGTGCGCCACGACGGACAGGTCATGGGAGATAAACAGATACGTCAGCCCAAGTTCCTCCTGCAGCGCTTTCAGGAGATTCAACACGTCGGCTTGGATCGAGACGTCAAGGGCGGCAACACTTTCATCGGCGACGACGAAACGTGGTCCGGAAACTAACGCGCGCGCGATGGAAATGCGCTGGCGCTGGCCGCCGGAAAAGGCATGCGGGAACCGCCGCAAGTGTTCGAGATTGAGCCGACACTTGGCCGCAATTTCGCGCACCCGCTCATCGGTCTCCTCACGCGACGCCGTCAACTTCATCACCTCCAGCGGTTCGGCGATGATGTCGCGTACGGTCATCCGCGGTGACAGCGCAGCATAGGGATCCTGGAATATCAGCTGAGCTCGCTTGCGGTAATCCTTCATGTCGCTGCCGCGAAGCGCGGTGATGTCGTACGATACGTCGCCGTCGTCGTAGCGAGCCTCGCCCCGTGTGATCGGAGCTGCCCGAAGCAGCGCGCGTCCCAGCGTCGTCTTGCCGGATCCGGACTCGCCCACCAGGCCGAAGAAGCTCCCTCGCTCAATGTCAATATCAACGCCTTCCACGGCGCGGACAAACAGCTTTGGTCCGAGAATGCCGGTGCTC
The DNA here is from genome assembly GCA_051009955.1 of Hyphomicrobiaceae bacterium. GTDB lineage: Bacteria > Pseudomonadota > Alphaproteobacteria > Rhizobiales > Hyphomicrobiaceae > Tectiglobus. Next base: position 736 of record JBPCWB010000166.1, read on the forward strand.
AGGCGGTAGTGCACAGACAGATCGCGGGCCGTTATGACGTGTTCGCTCATGCCGGGACCTTCTCATCGGAAACGACATGGCAGGCGACGCTGCGACCCGGCTCTATACTCTCGAAAACGGGCACTTCGGTGGTGCAGCGCTGACCCAGCGACTGCGGACAGCGGGTGTTGAAGACACAACCCGACGGTCGGTCAAGGGGCGAAGGAATGTCTCCGGGAACCGGTGTCAGGGGGGCATCGAGGTCGTCAAGGCTCGGCAGGGCATTGATCAGTCCATTCGTATAGGGATGGGCTGGATGACGGATCACCTGGCGGACGGAGCCGGTTTCGACGATCCGTCCGAGGTACATCACCGCGACGCGATCGGCAGTTTGCGCAATGACACCGAGATCGTGTGTGATGAACAGAATCGCCATGTGGAACTCATTGACGAGATCCTTCATCAGGTCGATCACCTGCGCCTGAATGGTGACATCCAATGCCGTCGTTGGCTCATCGGCGATAAGGAGCTTTGGCTTGGTCGACAGGGCCATGGCGATCATGGCGCGCTGACGCATGCCCCCGGAGTACTCGAATGCGTATTGCTTAATGCGCCGTGCCGCATCGGGAATGCCAACCCGCGCAAGCATCTCGATGGAAAGTTCCTGTGCCTCTGCCTTCGACATGTTGGTGTGGATCAGCAACTGCTCGACCATCTGATCGCCGACCGTTATTGCCGGTGCGAAACTGGCCATGGGCTCCTGGAAGATCATTGAGACCGCGCCGCCGCGGACGATGCGCATGTCCTTCGCCCGTTTTAGTGATAGGACGTCTGTCTCGGTGCCGTTGCTGTTCAGGGTTATCTTGCTCTTGGGATCATAAACCGTATTGCCGGCGTTGAGCAGCATTAGAGATTTTGCCGTCACTGATTTGCCGGAACCGGATTCACCAACGAGACCCAGAACCTCGCCCGGTGCAATTGCAAACGAGACATTTTCGACCGCGGTGATGAGGCCCTCGTCGGTCTTGAACCGGATGGTCAGATCCTGAACGGAAATCAACGGTTGCTTCGGCGTCATCGCTTCGTGCTCGCATAGGGATCAGCCGCGTCGCGCAATCCGTCGCCGACAAACACGAACGCCAAAATAAAGGCGATGAAGAACACCACAGGTATGAAATACCATTGATAATTGAGCAGCACATCGGCCTGGCTGACGCTCTGCATCAGCGACCCCAATGAATTGACCGGGTCCTTGAGCCCAAGGCCGATGAACGAGAGCGCCGTTTCCGAGCGCACCATGTAAGGGAACGAAATCATGAGGTCGACGATAATGTAGCTGGTGAAACTGGGCAGCAGATGCCGTCGGATAATGTGACCGGATGAGGCGCCGGACAGCTGTGCAGCCAGGACGTACTCCTGAGCGCGTTCCGTGAGCAGGTGGGTGCGGATGCGACGTGCCAATGTCGGCCAGCCAATCAGACCAAGGATGATCGATATGACGAAGAAACGCGTCTCCGAACTCCATTCGTCGGGCGTAAAAGCGGCAAGCGCCATGAACAAGGGGATGGGTGGCACGGTGCGGATAGCATCAGTGATCATCTGCAGGACGGAGTCGATCCAACCGCCGAAGTAGCCCGCGATGCCGCCAATGATGAGCGCCAGCACAAACGAAATCAGGACGCCCAACGTGCCAACGGCCAGTGATGTCCAGACCGCATGCAGCGTGCGCGAGAAGATGTCCTTTCCCGAGGCATCGGTTCCAAAGAGATGTATTCCGCTGGGGTTTTCGCTGGTGTCGAGACCAAAGAGATGGGTGGTGAAGGTGAGAGCCTTGATGTCGACGTCAAACCAGGTTCCAGGCATGTCCCATTCAAGATCGACGAAACTGTATTCCCAGCCGGGCACGAAGAAGTAAATGTAGCGGCGCTTATCAGGGTTGACCTTGGTGACCCATCGGAAATTCGTCTTGATCGAGCGCTCACGTTCAACCGAATAGATGAACGGACGCAGGGAGAACCCGTTCTTGTCCCAGAATTTCGGGAGTTGCGGGGCACCATTTTCATAGCTCTTGTCACGGCCGGCAATCGTCGGATCGTATGGCGATAGGAAGGGGGCGAAGAAGCCCATCAAGATCATTATGATAAGGCACCAGCCGGCGATCATCGCCGACCGGTTTCTCTTGAACCTGGACCAGATGAGCTGGCCCTGAGATGCGGTAAAGTAGGCTTCCTTGAGCTTTTGGTCTTCGGAGAGCTCGGTCGCGGATAGATGATCTTTTTGGTCTGCGGTCGCCGTCATCGTCTAACCCGTCAGTCCGCGCCGGACACGCGGATCCATGATTGCAAGAATGATATCCGTGACAAAATTCATCAGCACGATGCTCGCTGTGAGCAGGAAGATGATCGCACCCGCGAGTTGTTGGTCGTTTGAGCGTGCCAGTGCTTCGATGAGCAGTGCGCCAGCTTCGGTCAGGGTCAACACAAGGGCGACCACCGGCAACTCATTGAAGATGCGGTTCAGATCGAACCCAAGCGAATTGATCACCGGTCCCATGGCATGACGCGCCGGGTAGCGCCACAGAAGCATGCTGCCGGAAATGCCGCGCGCCGATGCGGCCGTGACGTAGAGCTTGCCAATTTCATCGAGCATAAGTGCGCGCACGGTTTGCAGCGCAAAGGCCGTCGCCGACCAACCGAGGATGAAGATCGGCAGCCAGGCACGGCTCAGAAAGTCCATGAACTTCGCCATGTCCCAGGGCGCGTCGCGGTATTCTTTTGAGAACAGGCCGGTCAGACTGTCACCAAACAGGACGGTCGAGATCAGCATGATTATCAGCGCGAGCAGAAAATTCGGCAACGCCAGACCGAGATAGCTGACAAAGCGCAGGGAGTTGTTTGTGACGGCGTTGTTCGAGGCTGCAGCCAGGATGCCGACGGGAATCGCGATCAGATATGCGATTAGCAGCGCCGCCAGAGTGATGCCCAGTGAAATCCAGAACTTGTCTTTCAGGAGGTCGTTGATGCCGACTCGCAGGATGCAGCTTTCGCCGAAGTCACCCCTGAAGAAGACATTGCCGATCCAGCTGC
>JBPCWB010000167.1:0-3347 GCA_051009955.1 Hyphomicrobiaceae bacterium
AGCCCTTCGATCGCGAAGATCGAACCATTGAATGACTTGAGTTCGCGTGTGCGCTCGCGGCGCCACGGCAGAAGCCGGGCCCAATTCTCAAGCATCAAGTTCTCCTTAAGGCCGAAGCAGCTTGTCAAACGAAGCGGGCACTCGGTGCGTGGCCGTCTGCCAGCATCAGGTCGGTTACTGCCCAGACGAGGGCGTCGACGCGATCGGGACTACGCCCGCCGACACGACCATCCGGTCCAAAGGCCAGCATCTGGGATTCGAGTTCCGGCAATTGGCCGATATGGACGATGCGTCCTTCGGCGTAGAGCGCGGCAACGGGTTCGGCGCGGATCCACTTGCCGCGTGTTGCGCGGACACCGGTTATCGGTATGTTGGTATCAACCTGGCGGACGATGGTCATGACAAGGTCCCCGCCTTGATTGACTTCGGCCACGACACGATCTGCTTCGAAATCGCAATAGGCGGTGACGACCGCTCGAGCCCAAACGTTCGGCGCGCGGCCGCGGATCGTACGATCGGCCAACACGTAGCAGCGTTTGTCCTGACCGAGGCCGGCGACAATGATGCCGCAGGCATCCGAAGTTGATTTCGATGTGACTGGTGGGTCGACGGCAACAACCGTGCGCAGCATGTCCGGTGCCGACGCAACCCGCGCCTCGGAGATCCAGTTCTGCCGCCACAGGGCACCTGACAGTGTTTCGATGAGTTCGCCATCCAGTTCCTGCCGGCCAAGCTGCGTGCCCGAGTAGCGACGTTGCATCTCGGCAATGAACGCCGGCGATAGATTTGTGCTGTTGTCGACCGTGCGCGATCGTGTCGTAACCGTCGTGTCAGCCTGCATCAGCTGTCTCAAGATCGGGACCGGGCGTGGCGTCGTGGTTGCAACGACACGGGGTGTTGCGCCCAATCGGAGCGCGAACTGCAGCATGTCCCAAACCATTTCCGGGTTGCGCCACTTGGCGACTTCATCGCACCAGGCAGCGGAAAACTGCGGCCCCCGCAGGCTGTCCGGTGACTCCGCCGAAAAGAGTTGCGCGATGGCACCGTTGGGCCAGACCAGCTGTGCCTTCGACGGTTCAAACTGTGGACATTCGGCTTGCGGATGCACGGCCATGAGGCCCGATACACCTTCGACCATCACACTGCGGGCATCGTGCATAGTTTCTCCAATGAGCGCGATGCGCAAGCAGGGCTGTTGGGCAAATGGTGCGCGCCCTAGTGCCTGTGCACGCACCCACTCGGCGCCGGCTCGGGTCTTTCCGGCGCCGCGTCCACCCAGGACGAGCCAAGTTCGCCAGGATTGCCCGTCGGTGCTTTCGTCCGGCGGCGGGAGCTGATCGTCGCGTGCCCACACTTCCCAGTCAAAGAGCAGCCAGGAGATGATCTCTTCCGGCCAATCGGCGATGGCGGTGGTGACCTCACTCGGGGTCAGATCGTTGTTTTTCACGCAGGCGAAGAATGCGTTCCGCAAGTTCGTTGCGCAGGCGCTCCGGATCGATCGAGGCCGCGTCGGCCTCGTCCTCCGAATTGGCACCTCGAGCGTCTTTGGCTTTGTCGATTTGATCAGCCTCAAGACCCGACACCTTTTCGAAGTTTCGAATTAGTTGACCGAGTGCCCGCGTTTCGCGTTCGTGATCGGCGATGGTGAGGTCGTCGTTGTCGTTTTGCATGCGCGTCTCCAGTTGCGCGAGTTTACGGTCTATTGTGCGGTAGAGCCTTTGAACCAGCACGCGCTGCGGGTTGGTGTCACCTGTATCGCGTTTGCGGCGACGCCGCCGCCAATTGTGTTTTTTGGCGCGATAATTGATGGCGTGAACAGCGACATCGAAACGATCAGCAACTGATCTGATCGTTTCCTGTTCCGACTCATAGGCGACGCGCACGGCATTCCAGTCGATCGGAGAACCTGCCGACATCGCGATACCAAATTGTTCCGAAGCTGGGTCGTCGCGACAATGATCGCGAACTGACATGTGGCGCTGCTGTAGTTGTTGCGCTCGCCCATTTGTCGAGTTATATAGATACTATATTATTTAATCGTAACGCTGTCAATAATAAAATATGATTATTTGAAATATAACCAACATATTAATTCTCATTATGTACGAATATAATAATTTCTGCGACGGTCGCGAGATCAGCTTGCCGGAATTGATGAATGAACCTTTGCCTTGCGGAGCTGCCGCGCAAGAACGCTTTCGCGGTAGGCAATGTAAAACCCGCTGGTGAAGATTATGGCAGCGCCGATCCAGGTGTAGATCGTGGGGATCTCGCTGAACAGGACGTAGCCGAGCACGGCGGCCCAGACGAGCTTCAAGAAGTCGAATGGCATGACTGCTGTCGCCTCCGTCTGTCTGAGCGCCTCGGTCAGCATGAGCTGGGCAAGAGTTCCGGCGATCCCGATAAAGATTAGCCATGCCCACATCTCAGCGCTCGGATTTTGCCAGAAGTACAACGCCGGACCCAATCCCACGATGCTCAGCATGACGGTCATGTAAGCGGTGATGGTGAGACTGGAGTCCGTCCGCGCCAGAAACTTGATGACGATCATCGTGACGGCCCAGATCGACGCCGAGCTGACGACCAGGATCGATCCAAGGTCGATGGCTTCAAGGCCGGGCCGCAAAATGATGATCGTACCGACGAACCCGAGGGCAGTAGCCGTCCAGCGTCGCAGGCGCATCTTTTCGCCGAGGATGATCACGCTCAGAACGGCCATGAAAAGAGGGGACGTGAACGAGAGTGCGGTAACCTTTGCGATCGGCGTGATCGACAGGGCGGTGAAGAATGACAGCATGGCACAGATGTTCAAAGCGGCACGCAACATGTGCAGTCCTATGCGCGAGGTGTGAAACACCTTGAGGCCGGACCGAATGGCAATCGGCAGAAAAATGATCAAGCCGAAGAAGCTGCGAAAGAATGCGACCTGGAATGGGTGCAGGTCCTGCGAGATATGGCGGATTGCTGCGTGCATTACGGCGAAGAAAACGGTCGAACTGACCATCATCAGGATTCCGCGCGATGTAGGTGGCAATCCGTTCCAAAATCGCAGAATCATGGCAGGAACTACTTTTCCATTCGGCGGCAAGTCCCAGCCCTGCCGTAACATTGGTGCCGATGTTGCAATGTCGAGGCTTGCCTGCAGTTCAGGCGTCGGATGAGAGGCGACGGATATAGCGTGTCGTCAGCGATAGGAAGGTCAATACAAACAGACCAGCGCAGACGTAGAACAAGAGAATGGTCTGCAGAGTGGATTGCGGCAGTAGCCCATCATCCGACGCGAAATACGATGCGACAAGTAGCGTCGCGGCCAGTCCGAAGCGCCCGCACAAGCTTTGCAGCGACAA
>JBPCWB010000168.1:0-6217 GCA_051009955.1 Hyphomicrobiaceae bacterium
GAACGGCTCGGCGTAGTCGGGATCCAGCACGATCGCCCGCTCGTATGAATCGCGGGCGGCGACATTTCCGTCCTTGGTGAACAATCGATATTGCTCGCGTCCGCGTAACACGCAGTCGTAGGCTTCCAAGCTCTCCGTTGGTTTGGGCGTTTCGACAGTCCCTAGCAATTCCATCTCGAGGGCACGTACGATCTTCTCCGTGACGTCGTCCTGAACCGCAAACACATCCTCCAATCTCCGATTATAACGTTCCGCCCACAGCTGCGCCCCACTGCGACCGTCGACAAGCTGCGCAGTGATCCGCACGCGATCGCCGGCCTTACGCACGCTCCCCTCCAGGACGCAGCGGACCCCCAGCTCGCGGCACACATCCTGCACCTTGACGGCTTTCCCTTTGTAGGTGAAAGCGGAGTTGCGCGAGATCACCAGCACATCCGGAAATCGGGAGATCTCCAGGATAATGTCCTCGGTAATGCCGTCGACGAAATATTCCTGCTCGGGATCCCCGGACAAATTCTCGAATGGCAGCACTGCGATCGAGGGCTCGTCAGCGGCGCTCGCGACCGTCACTTCCGGCGGCGAGGATAGCGGCGTGTCGGGGTCACGCCACCGCCAAATCCGAACAGGCTTCTCGATGTTCTTCAACTGATGAGATCCTGCATCCGAGAATTCCGCATCGACCCGGTTTCCCAGGCTCTCATGGACTATGTCAGAGATGCAGATTCCGCCTGGCTCTGCCAACGCCTCGATGCGGGCAGCGACATTGACCCCGTCGCCATAGATGTCATCATCGTCAACGATGACATCGCCCAAGTTCACGCCCATGCGGAGGACGATTGGGCCGGGTTGATCCGCCAACGCCCGCTGGATTGCTATCGCGCATGCCACCGCGTCAACAACAGACGAAAACTCGACCAATGCGCCGTCACCGATGAACTTGACGATACGACCCTTGTATCGGGCAGTTTCCGGATTGAAGAGTTCTCGCCGGTGCGCCTTGAGAGCAGCAAGCGTGCCGTCCTCGTCCTCACCCATCAAACGAGAATAATTCACGACATCCGCGGCCAGTATGGCTGCGAGGCGGCGCTCCATCGGTTATCCTCCAACACGCGAAGTGAAGACTATAGCGTCGACACGAAAGAATCCATTGGTCCTGAAGCTCGCACGATCGCGTCGTGCGAAAGCCAAATGGACGGTCACCCTCGTGATGTTCATGGCCGCAGATCGCCTGACACGAATTGGTCTTCCCGTTCGCGATCGACACGACCGTCTTTACTGCTCATCGGGTTCGGCCGTGGTCACAGAAGCGGCGCGCAATGTCGCGTGATCGGGCCGCCAAAGATCGCTGTTCTCAGCGTTGAATACCCGGTCAAGAAAATCCGGGCGGACGCCTCGAGTGAGAAAGTAACTGCGATCCTTCTCCTGTTCGGCGACCGGATCGACGGTCTGGACCCGAAAGCGGTTGGCAAAGGAATAACGGTGAAAACCCAATTGTCCGCCAGCGCCCAGCGTCCGATTGTTCCCCGCCATGAACGCTATTGTGCATGCCGAAAAGCATCTGTCTTCGACGTGGGTATCGAGACGGAGGCTCAGAATCTGATTGGCAATGGCCCGCGCGGCAAAGACATGCCCACCTGTGCTGTCGAAGACCACGCGCCGTGTATTTGGGTTGCGTTTTAGCGCATCAGCCAAGGCCGTATTGGTTGCGTAGTCCAATCCACCCTCGATCACCAGGTCACCCTCGACAATGCGAACCATGGTTTGCTGCCGTCCACTATCAAGATCAACCTCGGCAACGGATGGCGGAATGTGTCGCGACACGCCATCAAGCATCTTGAGGCCGACCAGAATTACTGCGACCAGAATTGTGGCGTAGCCGCCCCAGGCGGCAAAACTGTCTGACGGCGGCGTGAGATTGGCCCTGGCCGCTTTGGCGGTGCCGACAACCTGCCATGTCAGCAGCGCGCAACCGCCCACTACCCAAAGGGCGATTCCGAGAGAGGACGGCATCTCTGGCAGTTGCATCAGCAGCCAATCAAACAGATAGGTCATACCGATGACGCTGACCACCAACGTCAGTGGCCACGGGTGCCGTCCCTGCCAATGATCGACAGCGGGACGAATCAGGTGTTCTGCGAATGGCATGGGCACGCCCCCAGCAAATCGGAAACAGTCATTAAGAGTCAACCAATCACAATTGGCAGCCTGCGCCGCCGGCTCGCGCCAAAACATTTTCCTGCTCTCGGTTGGTTTCGCCTCCCCTAGATGCTTGAATGGACCATCGCGGCAGGAACGATGACGAATGACGCCACGATGAGCAACCGGAGGTGCGTATTCAAATGGCCCTAACACGGGACGAAGTATTTGGTCGACTGCGCAACGAGATCCAAGAGGGGCGCGCAATCTTCGATGCTCTGTGCGGAACCGGAATCACCGCAAAGATGGCAGCGCGCGGCGGCGCTGACATGGTGACAACGCACATTCTGGCGCATTTCCGCATGCAGGGTTTGAGTTCGATGGCCGGATACCTGTGCATCGGTGATGCCAACACAATTACCCTCGAACTCGGCGAGCGATCGATTATCAGTGCTGTCGGTGACTGCCCCGTGATGGCTGGTGTTCTTGGCGTCGACCCAACACGAAACATGAACACCTTCATTCACCAGCTTGTCGCTGCCGGCTACGACGGCATCATGTGTTGCCCAACCGTAGCCTTGATCGACGGCAAATTCCGCGAGGATCTGGAAGATGCCGGAATGGGGTTTGCACGCGAAGTCGAAATTCTGCGATACGCCTCGTCGCACGGCGTCTTCACGAAGGCATTCTGCACGTCCCAGGATGAAGCGCTCGCGATGGCAGAAGCGGGCGTTGACAATATTATCATCCACTTTGGCAATAGTTCCGGTGGCACGATTGGATCGAAGTCCGTGTTGGATTTCGAGACCTCGCTGCAAAAAACTCAATCCATTTGCGACGGGTTAGCTTCTGACTTCCCGGAGACCATCATCACAGTGCACGGCGGAGGCATCGAAGCGCCGCAGGATTTTAAATCGTTGCTCGACCGTGAGCCGCGCCTGCATGGATATGTCGGCGGCTCCTCTGCAGAGCGCTTCCCGATAGAAGACTCGGTGCCGAAAGCGGCACAGGCCTTCAAGGCCATCGCCCTTCAGAGGTCCTAGATGCAGACCGACGTACCGCGCATTGCCGTTCTGATGACTTTGGACAGCAAGTTCGATGTTGTCCGGTATATCCACCGCGCCCTGGTCCTGTCCGGCGCGGAACCCTGGGTCATGGATCTCTCTCTGCGCCCCCACACGCACCCACAAGCTGAATTCACGGTACACCAGCCACTCGACACGCCCGCGATGACATCTGATGATTTGGCATCCAAATCTCGGGCCGAAGCCTCCGAGATCATGATACAAGCCGGGACCGACCTGCTGGCCGAATGGTTCAGGACGCACAAGCTTGCAGGTGCCATAGGAGTCGGTGGCGCGAATGGATCGACCATGGCTTGCGGCATGATGCGCGCGCTACCGCCCATGGTGCCCAAGGCGATGGTCACACCGGTCGCAGCAACCGCGGCCGTTCAGTGGTATGTCGCGCAAAGCGACATTGTCATGTTCCCGACGATCGGCGACATCTCCCTCAACCGCATCACGCGCGCCATCCTGGACAATTCAGCCCATGCCATCACCAGCATGGGTCGCGCATATGCGTCACGTCTGTCTGACGCGTCTTCAACCGTCCCACTTGTTGGCGTGTCCACGTTCGGGAACCTCCAGGTGACGGTGGACCACATCACGGCGGCGCTTGAGGAAGGCGGCGCCGAGGTCATTCACTTTCATGCCTCGGGCCCGGGCGGAAAATCACTGGAAAGTCTCACCCGCGCCGGCGAGCTGCAGTGCCTGATCGACCTGACCACTTCGGAGTTGACCGACCACATCACCGGCGGTGTCTACAGCGCAGGCGCTGAAAGAATGACGGCGGCCGCGCAAACGGGAATTCCGCAAGTTGTTGTTCCCGGCTGCCTCGATTTCTCGAACTGGTGGGTTGGTGAGGTTCCCGACAGATATCACACGCGAGAATTCTACCAGTACAACCAGGAAATCCTGCTGATGCGAACAAACGCGGAAGAATTCACGATGCTCGGCAACCTGTTTGTGGAGCGCTTCGCATCGGCCGCAGGACCATACAAGATCTTAGTCCCCACACGAGGCTTCAGCCAGATGACGGAATTTGCCACGCAAGACCTCTCTGGCTCGCCCGTTGGTCGTTGGAGGCAACCCGAATGCGACAAGGTATTCACAACGATCCTCAAGCAAGGACTGTCCAGTGAAAACATTGTCGAGCTGGATCTGCACATCAATGATCCAACGTTCGCGGATCGGGCCGTCGCCGAACTCAAGGCTTTGTGTCCCGAGATTGCCTGACCATATCGATGATTTACTCGCGGCAATCCCGAATGAAACGCGCGGCTTCCGATGCGCCATGCAACGAACCCAGTTCAATCTTCTTGTCAGGAATGTGCGAAAAAACGGATGCGATGAACGAGCGAATACTGGCCAGCTCCCGTTCTCCAATGACGTCTGATGACCCAGCGAGCGTGGCAATCACCTTGTGATCCACGTCTCCGTCTTCGTTCTGCTCCAACAGGAACACCGCGCGGCAGTTGACGAGATCTCCGCTCCGTAACACTTCGTTGGTCACGACAAAGCAATCCACACTGTCTCCGTCGCCGCTCAGCGTGCCGGTCACAAAACCGTAAGGATAGGGATAGCGCCGCGAGACCTGCTCCGTTTTGAGCAGCTGCAGAGTTGTTTCATCGTACGTGCGCTTGGTAGCCGAATCCGCCTCATTCTCGATAAAAACCTGGAATGTATCCTCGGACATGGCGATCGCCCCGGCCAGTGCTCAGTCGAACTGACAACTTAAGCCACCTCGCAGCACATGACACGGGGTGATAATGCCTCCTCAGTCTCTTACGACGGACTTGCAAGCGGCTGAGATTGATCAGACACTGTTTGTGTTCCTACCGTGGAACCAACGCTCTCAAGCGTCGCGACTTGAAATGTCCCACTGTAAGGTGCCGCCATGATCAACAAATTCACCACCGTTTACGCCGGCCACATCGATATGCCCGACCTTGGCCAGGACGCAACGCCCGCAAATGAGCGGCGCTATTCGAACAAGGAACTGGCCGGTGTTTTTGACAAGCTCGAGGCCCTGACCAAAACCATGGACACGCTCGACTACCACTCAATGTGGATGGCAGAGCACCACTTTCAGCACGAGGGATATGAGGTAATTCCGAATAATCTGATGGCGGCCGTGCATCTGGCACATCTCACCAAGCAGATCAAAATCGGATGCGGATTCAACATTGCGCCGATGTGGCATCCCTTGCGCTTGGCAGAGGACTTCGCCCAGGCCGACATCATGACAAAGGGCCGCACGATTTTCGGGGTCGGACGCGGCTATCACTCGCGCGAAGTCGAGACCTTCGGCGCACCGATTCTTGACCAGGATGCCAATCGCGAGCTGTTCGAAGAACAGGTCGAGGTCATGTTCAAGGCGTTCAATCAGGAAACCTTTTCACACCGGGGCAAGCACTACACACTCCCACCAGAAGTGCCCTACCGCGGCTACGATCTAAAAGAGCTCACACTCGTGCCACGCCCGGTCAATCTGCCGGTGGAATGCTGGCAACCCGTCGTCAGCGCCAATCCCCGCGGTCTCGATTTCATGCATCGGCACGGCATCAGGGGCTTCATCGGCGGCGGCGCGGCCACAATGGAAGAAGGCCCGATCAAAGCCTATCGGGAAGCCGGTCAACGCGCGGGCAAAAATCTGCAGCTCGGCGAAGGCATCAACATTGGAATCCACTTGCTATTGGGAGAAACCCGGGAAGAGGCCGTCGCAAACATCCGGCCGTTGTTCGAGGAGCATGCCAAAATGTTTGCCCCGCTGGGTTTCCTTCCAGGCTTGTCGGACGACCAGAAAGCAGCCATCGGTCAACGCGGAGGTTGGCAACAAGCCGACGTGCCGGGCGTCGAAAAATATCTTGAACTCGGGTCCTGGTTTGCCGGCACGTCAGAAGATCTGATCGCGTATCTCAAGAACTTGGAAAAGAAGTTTCCGGGTCTCGAATACATCAATCTGTCGATGCCGATGTGCACGCCGCAAAACCTCATGATCGAACAATACACCAAGATTG
>JBPCWB010000169.1:0-6632 GCA_051009955.1 Hyphomicrobiaceae bacterium
GTGCGGCCGTACTGCCGTGCGGCGTCGACGACCAAGGCATGCCATTCGGAATTCAGGTGATTGGGCCGAATGGTTCGGACGGCCTGGTCCTCGAGGTCGCCTATGCTCTTGAGCAGGTTCTGGCCGACAACGCCGAGACCGCGCGTGCCAGGCCAGACCTCACGAAGCTCACATCATAGCGCAGGTCGTTGAGCGGCGGCGTCATCTGTTGCCTGTTGCGACTTCGGAACCAACCGAATTCAAATTACGCGGTCGGCCTGGCGTTCTGCGTCGATTGATTGCGGTAGAGCCAAAGCGCAGCAATCATGACGATCGCCATCAACGGCAGGGCTGCGATATTAACCGTCGCCCAGCCAGCATTGGCGTGCAAGATCCCCGACATTCCGGCCGCGGTCGCAGTCGTCGTGTAGACGAGGAAGTCATGGCTTGCCTGCACTTTGGCTCGCTCGACCGGTTCGTAGGTTTTGGTGAGCAAGCTCGACCCACCAACAAACGTGAAGTTCCAACCGAGACCAACAAGAATATTGGCGAGGAAGAAGTTCATGAACCCGATGCCGGACAGATTGACCATTGCGCAGCCGATCTGAATAAACGCGCCCGTCGCTATGATCGGAAGAATGCCGAAGCGCGCTATGAGATGCCCGGTAAAGAACGACGGCAGGAACATTGCAACGACGTGCGCCTGAATGACGGTTGCGCTAGCGCCAAACTGGAACCCGCAAGCCAACATTGCCAGCGGCGTCGCCGACATTACCATCGTCATGACGCCATACCCGAACATCGACGATATGATCGCAACGATGTAGGTAGGCTGCCGCGCGATAACCGACATCGGCCGCCCACCGGACTTGCGGTCCAGTGCAATTGGCTTTGGAATCGTCAATGCCTGGATGACGACAAATGACAGCGCAGAATAGACGATGACCAGCACGTAGACGCCGGCGAACATGACCGGATTGAACCAATCGACCGCGTACTTTGCGGTTTGCGGTCCGATGAGACCGGCGAGAATGCCGCCGGCCATGACCAGAGAAATCGCTTTTGGCTTGTAAGCTTCGTCACTAATGTCGGCGGCCGCGAAGCGGTAGTACCACGCGAAAGCGGCCGAACCTCCCATCAGGAACGCGCCCACACACAGCCCGACGAAACTCTGTTGGAAGATTGCTGCCGTCGAGATGATTCCTGATGCGATGCTCATCAATGCACCGATGGAAAACCCTGCGCGCCGACCGATGCGCGCCATCAACAACGAGGCCGGGATGGTCACGGCCATGATCCCGCCGTGATACAAAACCAACGGCATGGTCGCGAAGGTTTTGTCGACACCGAGAAGCGCGTGACCGGCCAGAGGTGACGTGGCAATGGCCATCGTCGTCACACACATAAACAGTGCCTGGGCGACCGCCAGTGTCAGAACGTTTCTTCGGACGTCGCTCTGATCATCAACCGACGGACTGGATTCAACGGTCATTGGACCTTCGCACATATATATAAAGTTGACGGACACCGTATGCGATGTCCGCGTCCAACACACGCGTCACATCATCGCTGATGCGATGACCGTCCAGGCGTGTGGCTGTTGGGAACGAAGTGGCAGAATGGCGCGCACAACGGCTGGCCGCGAAACATGCTGTCAGCCAGGATAAGGTCGTGCGACTCGAGTCCAAGTCAGTTGATCACGCTCTGGCCTTAAGCGTCTTCGAACGATCCGCCACGACCGGCGCCACCAGCAAAGCGCGCGGCGCCATCCTGGCCCTCGGCCGCAATCGCAGCAACGCCGTGCGCAAATTCCGCCTGCATCGCATGCTGGAAGGGCAGCTCCCACTGCCGATGCACGGACGCACGGTCCAGGTTCATGCACATCTGTGGAAACTTGCACAGATCGCGAGCGAGCGCTTCGGCGGCGCTACGCGATTCGCCCGTTGGCACCAGCCGGTTGGCGAGCCCCATGCGCAAGGCCTCGTCGGCTGCAACGGGTCGCCCTGTCAGGATCATATCGAGCGCATGGCTTTGGCCGATGAGCCGCGGCAGTCGCACGGTCCCGCCGTCGATCAACGGCACACCCCAGCGCCGACAATAGACACCAAAAACGGCGTTCTCCTCGGCAACGCGCAAATCGCACCACAGCGCGAGTTCCAGGCCGCCGGCGACGGCATGCCCGGCGACCGCGGCAATAACCGGCTTCGACAAAGCCAGGCGTGAAGGACCCATTGGGCCGTCGCCGTCCAGACTGTAGCGCTTCTTACGTTCGCCACTGGCGATCGCCTTGAGATCGGCGCCGGCACAAAACCCTCCACCTTTCCCCCATAGCACTGCGACACGCTGCTCGGCATCCTGGTCAAATGCCCGGAACGCATCGGCCAGAGCTGCAGCCGTTTCGTTGTCGACAGCATTGCGAACCTGCGGCCGATTAATGATGACGGTTGTCACCGGCCCATCACGCTCCACCAGGACTTTCGCCTTGGACATGTCAGTTCTCCCTGAACTGCTCCTGATCAGATGAAGCTGGCAAGCACGCGGAGATGTGCACCCAACGGTCAGACGGCTGCGCGCACCGCGATGACGGTTGCGTTATCTTGGAACGGTTCCCGGCAACCGTCGATTTCGCGAATGATCGCTTCACAGATCGCCTTTGGACCGTCTGCCGCGTGAGAAGTGACGACACGAGTCAATCGCTCACTCTCGAGCGTGTGAATGCCGTCGCTGGCAGCGATGATGTAATCGTCCTTTTCCAGAACAAGCGGTTTGCGGGAGACGTCGATCAGATCAAGCTCTTCGCCGGTGATCGCCGAGCGCAACATGTGGCGCCGCGGATCGGCCTTGGCCTGGGCCGCGGTGATTCGCCCCTCCTCGGCCAGCTTGTCCAGCGCCGGCGCCAAGGAATGATCTTCGTTGAGCAGCGCGATTTCCGCGCGGCGATAGAGGTACAGCGGGCTATCACCGACACTGATCCATTCCATCCCCGCAGGTGAAAATATCGCGGCCACGAGCGTCGAGCCCATGCCTGACAATGCAGGATCTTCCTGCACGATATCGGCGATGCGGCTGTTTCCGGCATCGAGCGCTGCCATGAGATTCTCGTGTGACGACTGTTGCGTGTCCGCCGCCGCATAGATTTCGACGAATGCTTCGCATACCGCCTTGCTTGCGAGTGCGCCTCCTGCGTGACCACCCATGCCGTCGGCAAGCACAGCGACCAGGCGGTCGTCGGCAGCTTCCGGCAGCGCCTCGCGTTCCCAGGGGAACGTCGACTCGCCCGGCCACACCACCGCGGAATCTTCCTGATAGCCGCGCTCACCTTGGGTCGCGCAAATGCCGAACTCGAAAGATCGCATCAAGATTTCAATTCACTCAGTTCGCCCCAGTCGAATTCTGGTCCGCAGAATGCCACGAACACGAGCTGTGTACGACCCATCGTGATCACGTCCATTGACTGCAAAGGCACTGCCGCCGACGGCCGTTTGTCGTTCACCGATACGACATTTGTCTTTGCCAGATTGGGTACGAACAGGAACGACCGGTCCGCCGAATCATAACGGATGTAGGCCTGCTCCTCGGACGAGATCGTGTCGTCGCCGAAGTCGATGGGGACACGATTGGAGGCCCCTCGTCCCACCGTGTTGTTGCCCTCGAAGACGGGCCGGTAGGCGCCGATCCCCGAACCTCCGACAATCACCAGCCAGCCGACAACCGGGTCCTGCCTGAAGTCTCCACGCTCTACGCTCTGACGGCCGCGCACCATCTGCGTGCGAGCCGGTTCGTCCGCTGCCATGTCTTGTTCCCCGGATGAAGTTGTCGTCTGGCGCACAACCCGAGTCGTGGGTGGCGCATCAAATTCGACGTGCCGATCGACCGGCGGGATGTTCGGCGTCCCACCACGGGCCTCCTTGGCGGCCTCGGCAGCGCTTGGCAGTGGCGGTGGCTCGACAGCCATGGCTACGCCCCCCAAAATTGCCACGTCGGTAATCGGCACATCTCCCATTGCCGACACGTCGTCCGGCGAAGGCACGTGAGTACGGTCCACCTCGACTGCGGCGACGGTCTTCACGGCGTCGGGACCTGTGCGCTCGTCTATACCGGTTATGCGTGTCGTGTCATCGCGACTGGCGGCCGCCAGTGCATCACGAAGGGAGCCAAGAAATCGGCCCGATTGCTTGTCCGCGCCACCGCGATCATCTTTGTCTCCCATGTCGTTCCCAGCTCCGGTCAGATTTGCAATAGCTGAAACTGCAATTGAATGCGGCCGATATCGATGACCTCGCCGCCCCGCAACCGCAGCCTCTCGATTCGCTCACCATCAACTCTCACGCCGTTGCCACCGTCACCACTCACATCCGTCAATACAAACTCGGCTTCCGGCGTTCTCTCGATAATGGCGTGATATCTGTGCACCGTCTTATGCACAAGTTGAACATCATTATCCTCTTCGCGCCCAATTCTGACTAATCCATGGCCAACGGTGTGGTGCTTTCCACCGTTATTTACGTCGATCAGCACACCCTCGTTTTGCCATGCACTGACGGGGACGGTCTGTGGGACCTCGTCGTAGCTGGGCGCCGAATCAGATTGGCCTCGCCGCATGAAGGCACCCAGCAGGACCAGAACGGGAACACACAATGTGAACCCCAGACCAAGCACAATGGCTGGCGATTCCTCGAACGCCTGACCGACCCAAACGCGGAAATTGAGCCAAGTATCAGCGAGATACTGGCTCCAACTGGGATCGCTCACTGCATCCGTTGCAGCGGCGGCAACCATCGGGCACGTGACTACCGCACCCGTAGCAATAAGTACTACGAGAACGCTGCCTCGATCGATTCGCAACGCACAGTATTTGATCATGGATCTAGTTGGCACCTGGTTGTTTGACCCTCGAGGAACAAAGTTTATCAATGAGCAGAAATGTGCCGCGGCTACTTGGCTGCCACATTCTTTCGGCATAAATCGGGCGTCCGCGAGGATGGAGACACCCCGGTGCCCGGGTGTGCGCGGTGACCATTTGTGATTTGAGGTGCACAGTGTCTTGCTGTGAATGTTGCCGCTGAGACGCAGCAGGGATCGTATGACAAATCTACCGTCGCTTCCAATCGGTACAGAACTGGTCGGCGACTACCGCATCGAGCGCATCCTCGGTGCCGGCGGGTTTGGCATCACCTACCTGGCCCGAGAGATCGATGTCGATCGCTTGGTGACGATCAAGGAGTATTTCCCGACGGACTTCGCCTCGCGCGCCAAAGACCTAGGCGCCGTTCCGAGATCGTCCGGAAGCGGCGACGACTATGATTGGGGCTTGGACCGCTTCATCGATGAAGCCCGCACGCTCGGCAAATTCGACCATCGCCACATCGTGCGCCTCTACCGCTATTTCCGGTCCAACAATACCGGCTATATGGTGCTGCACTTCGAAGAAGGGCAAAGCCTCAAGAGCTGGCTGCGATCGCTTGGACGGGCACCACGGCAGAAAGAACTGGACCGGCTCGTCGATCCGCTACTGGAAGCGCTGTCGGTTATTCACGCTGCCGACTTTCTGCATCGCGATATCGCGCCCGACAACATCATCGTGCGCAAAGACGATTCGCCGGTGCTAATCGACTTTGGCTCCGCGCGCGGTGAAATCGCCCAGCACACGCGCACGATCAGTGCGTTGGTCAAGCCCGGCTACAGTCCCTACGAGCAGTATGCGGAAACCGGAAAGCAGCAGGGTCCGTGGACGGATATCTACGCGTTTGCTGGAACGCTGTATCACGCTGTGACTGGTAAACGGCCGCCCGATGCGCCGTCCCGGATTATCAAGGATGAGCTGATATCAACCAAGGCTGCAGCGATCGGAGCTTACCGACCTGGCTTCCTTGCTGCCATCGACCACGGCCTATCTCTCGACATCGATCAGCGGCCAAGGTCAATCGCGGAGTGGCGCGGCGAGCTTCTTGCGCCAGCGCCGGCCTCGCCTGGCTGGTTTGGCCGGTCGTCGAAGGAAACGGACGACTCAGAATCGCAGACGGTGCTGGCGACGGCTGCCGCAACGGTGCCGATTACAGGAAACGAAGACGCGGCGCCACCACCTGATGCGCCGGGCAAAGAGGGTCAGTTCGTTGACTTTGTCGATCGCCTGAAGCAGCGGAATCAGAAACGGTTCGCCAAATCGGCCGAGGATGTCGCCGATGTCAAGAATACCGGCGAGCCGGAGCCGGTCGTTGGGCAGCAACCTGACGCCGTCAAGAAATCTTCCAGCCGCTTCCGACTCGGCTGGGGCGCGCGCCGCAAATCCAATGCACTCCAAAAGACAGCGACGCCTGATCAGGCGAAGAAGACGGACGCAGTTGATGACGATGGCGACCAAGCGGCAGGGAAGTCGGCTGAAGTGCTGCCGGTGGCCGTCGAGTCGCGCACGCCACCGCGCATCTTCAAGCACTCTCGTCCGCGTCCGATTCGAAGCCTCGCAGGACGGCGATGGCGGGCGCTTGCGTTCAGATTGATGATTGGCTTTGGCCTCGCGGCCGGTGTGGTCGCGATGCAGGATCGATTGCCAAAGCTTGAGTTTCGGAGCAGCGGCACGGTATCCAGCGGCCAGGAACCATCTTCTCCCGTCACTACGACACCGGCGCGGCAACGCCGCAAGATCACACCTCCGG
>JBPCWB010000170.1:0-7802 GCA_051009955.1 Hyphomicrobiaceae bacterium
TGCCGAGCACGAGATCCGCACCTTTTTCACCGATCATCATGACAGCGGCGTTGAGATTGGCCGAGATCATCGTCGGCATGATCGAGGCGTCGATGACACGAAGATTGGTAAGGCCGCGGACCCGCAATTGGTCATCGACAACCGACGTGGCGTCACTCGCCGGGCCCATCCGACAGGTGCCCGCGACGTGATACGTGGTGTTGCCCCAATGGCGCGCCGCCTCCAGCAGCTCATCATCCGACTGGACATCTGATCCGGGATAAGTCTCGCCGTCATGATAGGGTGACATGGCCTGTGTACGCATCAGACGCCGCGCCAGTTTCATCGCCGCGATCGTGTCGCGGCGGTCCGTTTCCTCCGCCAAGTAATTGGGTTGGATCTCGGGTGCCGCGAACGGATCATCGGAGCGCGCGCGCACCCAACCTTTGCTGTCCGGGCGGTGTTTCCAGGCCGCCATCGTGAAGCCCGGGTGATCATCAAGTACGCCGTGACGGCCGGACTTGTAACTGGCGGGCGTGAAGATGAACTGCAAATCATTGCTGCGCGCCGCCTCGTTGGAATGCCAGAAGCCGTAGACCATGGTAGCGCTCAGATTGAGAATGCTTTCGCCCCCAGTGAAGTATTTGATGATCTCACCGGCAAGCCGCAGACCACGGGAACGCTCATTGATCGTCTCGATGTTCTTGGCCCGGGCGGAAAGACGTGGAGCATAATGGTCGCGCAGGTTTTCGCCGACGCCAGGCAACACATGCTGCACCGTGATACCAAGACCTTGTAGAAGAGCGCTCGCGCCAATTCCTGAGAGCTGCAATAGCTGCGGTGAATTGATTGTACCACCGCTAATAATGACTTCCCGACTGGCGTGGACTGTCGACGTCCGGCCGCCGCGCCCACCTTTGCTGTACAGCACGCCGGTAGCGCATTTGTCTTGTAAAAGAATCTTGCTGGCGTGGGCGTTCGTGATGACTGTCAGGTTCGGACGTGACTTGGCCGGGCGGAGAAACGCCGTCGCCGTGCTGACACGGCGGCCTTTGTGGGCCGTTCGCTGGACGTAGGAAATCCCCTCCTGGATGGCGCCATTGTAGTCAGGGTTGCGCGGTATCCCCAGCTCTGCGGCGCCGTCCATGAAGGCGTCACAAAGCGGGTGTCTGAGCTCGATGTCTGTGACCGTCAGATTGCCGCCACGGCCCCGAAACGTGTCGTCCCCTTCGCCGATCCGATTTTCGCAGCGCTTGAAGTAAGGCAACACATCGGCATACCCCCAACCAGCGTTGCCACGTTGCGCCCAGGTATCAAAGTCCAGGCGCTGACCACGATTGTAGATGTGGCCGTTGACCGAACTCGATCCGCCGAGCGTTTTTCCTCGCGGGACTGGAATGTTTCGCCCGGCTGTCCAATGGGAAGGTTCAGCTTCATAGACCCAATTTACGTTTGGATCGGTCAAAGTTCGAATGAAACCGGCCGGGATATGGATAAACGGGTTCCAGTCTGTGGGGCCGGCTTCGAGCAGGCAGACGCTGTGCTGGCCACTTTCGCTCAGACGGTTCGCAAGAATGCAACCGGCAGATCCTGCACCGACAATCACATAGTCGAATGTGTCTGGCATCAAGCTTGGCTCTACGTTTGGCGCGAGACTTCGGGGGCATCGCTCGGACAGGGCAGGAGCACCCTAAGTGACCTGATTGATCTCCACAAAGCGTGCTTCCGGATCAAAAACATAGATCTGGCGGACACCTGACATGGCGTAGATGCCGGCTTCCGTGAAAAGCGTTCCGGCCTGCTCCAGGCGAGCCTTGACGACGTCGAGATCGCGCACCGTAATCGCATAGTGACCACCGATTGTCGGATTGTGCATAAAGCCGTTGTTGTAGGCGAAGTCCGCCGACGGCTTGACGACGTGCAGGCCGCGATTGTCGTCGCCGAAGACTGCCAGGTGCTCGGGGTCATGCCTGAAATTGACTGGCTGACCGGGTGGATAAGACCACTCGTCCTGCTCTAATCCAACGACGTCGCGGAAGAACGCCGCAGTTTGCGGGACATCGTGAGCCGGCAGATTAACGTGATGGATGTACCAGTCGCCCGGTTCCCATCTGATGTCATGTTTCTCCCGGGGTCTGGGCGGCTTGCCACCGGTGTCGGCCACGACTTGGTTGATTTCGATAACGTTCATCGACGGATCATAGAAATAGATCTGGTGGACCCCGGCCATCGCGTACGTGCCTGCATCGGAGTAGGGGATGTCGGCCGCTTTTAGCCGTGACACGACGGCGTCAAGATCAGAGACGGTGATCGCCACATGACCGCCGACGGTGGGGTTGTGAATGAGGTTGTTATCTTGCGCAAACGTTGGGATTGGTTTGACGACATGGACGCCGCGGTTGTCGGAGCCGAAGTATGCAATGGTGTCGTCGCGATGATGCAGCTCGCCTGCAGTTTCAGGGTAGGTCCAGGTGCCATCAATCATTCCGACGATCTTGCGGAGAAAGTTTGCTGTCCTTCTGACATCCATCGCCGGTGTATTGATATGGTGGATATACCAGTCCATTGTCGAGCTGACTCGTTGTGGTTTTGACATCTGCGTTTCATCATAGCCGGAACGGAAGTGTCGGCGCCATCAGGCCTGTGATGGCCTGCGACCAGACAAGCCATGACCGCTGCGGATGTGGCAGAGCGCCGGGCATGATGTGAGAGACGGAGTGCCGCTGCCCCCATGACCGGCCTTGATCGAAAGCGCGCCGATAATTGGTCGCGGCGGGCGGCGTTTGGCCGTGGCACGCTGGTCGCATTGCGCGTCCCCGGAGCGGTGCTGTGCGCGACGTCCATGGGCTATGGCGCCCTGGCGCGCGACTCTGGCTTCGAATTTGCGCAAACGTTGCTGATCACGGCAGCATTCTATGCCTTGCCGGCGCAGGTTATCTTTGTCGATCAGATGACGCGCGGGGCCGACGTCTTGATTGCTGCGTTTGCGGTGACACTCACGGCCGTACGGCTTCTGCCGATGACAGTTTCCATGATGCCGTATCTGCGCGATCCGCAATCGCCGCGATGGTTCACTTTCCTGGTTGTCCACTTTGTGGCGGTGACGGCCTGGATCGAGGGCCAGCGCACGTTGCCGTCCCTGCCACCCCATTTGCGCATTGCCCATTACGCGGGCATCGGGATCGGCATGTTGGTTGCGACGCTCAGTGGTTCTGCAATCGGGTTTACGCTGTCCGCAGCGGTTCCCGCCTTGCTCGCCGCAACGCTGCTGTTCATGACGCCGCTCTACTTCATGCTGTCGCTGTTTGGAGCCGCCGCGGCGCATTCCGATTACCTCGCCATCGGTCTTGGTTTCGTCCTCGGACCCCTGTTCTTCGTGTTGTTTCCCGGGCTTGACCTCCTGCTGACGGGCCTTGTCGGCGGGACAATCGCATTTCTATTGTGGAGGCGGGACAGATGAGCCCGATTGGCTCCGACGGGTTGGGATTTCTGGTGATCATAGCCGTTGCCGCCCTGGCGCATGAGCCGTGGCGTTGGCTCGGTGCGGCGTTGGGCCAAAACGTGCGCGAGGGCGACGCCGTCTTCCACTGGGTGCGGCTGGTGTCCAGTGCGCTCGTGGCCGGCCTCGTGGCCCGCTTGGTCTTGTTTCCGGCAGGCGAACTTACAGCGGTGCCGCTGTGGATGCGAGCGGTCTGTTTCGCTGTCGGCTGTGTTGCCTATTTTGCAACGGGGCGAAGTCTCGGTTTGGGCATCGCCATCGGTTGCGCTGCGTTGGCGGCCGTCGCGGCCGTGGTTCCGTCTCCGCTCAGCCTGGTTTAGTCAGCGGCCAGGGCAGCACGGATTTTGTCGGCGTTCGCTTTGAGCACATCCGGTTGTTCCATCTCACCGGTGTGCGGCCGCAGCCTGACGCCATCGTGTCGGGGCAGGACGTGGAAATGCAGATGGTAGACCACCTGGCCTGCCGCCGGTTCGTTGAATTGCTGCAGCGTGATACCGTCTGCGTCGAACGCCGTGATCAGGGCCTGGCTGACTTTCTGAACGCTCGCCATGCAGGCGGCGAGCTGATCAGGCGTCGCATCAAGAATGTTGCGCGCCGGCGTTTTCGGTAACACCAGGACATGGCCGTCGACCCGCGGCATGATATCCATGATCGTCAGCGTGTGCTCGTCTTCATGGACCTGCTCCGACGGAAGTTCGTCCCTCAGGATTTTCGCAAAAACGTTGTCATTGTCGTAGCTCATGGTGGCATCGTCCTTCTTCGAGACGGGAGGTAATGCGGTGTTAGTGTTCTAACCATTTTGCGGCCGATTGTTTACAGACGATCGACGGGATTCCGTCAGAATTGTGGGCGAACGCGGCGAGCGTTGCGAAAATTGCGGTTGAACACGGCGGTAACGGGAGTGTGACGGTCATGCAAATAATAGAGAATGATCACTTGGCCGATCTCGAGTGCGACCCGGGTCAATCGATTGATCTTGTCGAGGCCCATCTGGCGTCGCGAACTGTGCAGCGGCGGGTGCTGACGGTGTGCTCGTGCGTCGGCTTGCTGGGTGTCGGCATCCTCAGTGTGTGCTTGGCGGTCGGCCAGGGCGCCGCGCTTGATGCAGGCTATACTGTCGGCGCGGTTACGCGCGGCGATCAGATCTGATCGCTGTCGTCGGTCGCGCGACGATAAGGGGCAAACTCGGCCAGCATCTGTCGCGAGCGCTCGACATAGGACCGTTCGTCCTCAAGATAAGCATCGATGGCGCGGCGGAAGCTCGGGTTGGGAATGTAGTGGGTGGAGTAGGTTGCGGTCGGCATGTAGCCGCGCGCCAGTTTGTGCTCGCCCTGGGCGCCGGCCTCCACCCGATCCAGCTTGTTCTGGATTGCAAATGCGATGGCCTGATAGTAGCAGACTTCGAAGTGCAGACAGTGGTGATATTCTATGGCGCCCCAATAGCGACCATAAAGGCAGTCGCCGCCGATCATGTTCAGAGCACCGGCTATGTAGTTGCCATTGCGCGAGACCATCGTTAGCAGACAGTGCTCCCCCATCCGTTCGCCGAGCAGCGAGAAAAACGTTCGGTTGAGAAAGGGACGGCCCCATTTGCGGCTGCCTGTTTCCATGTAGAACATGTGGATCGCATCCCAATGCGCTTCCGTGATATCGCTGCCGCTGAGCCATTCAATCTCGAGGCCACTGGCAAAGGCCTGCGCGCGTTCCTTGCGCACAGCCTTGCGCTTCCGCGAGGCAAGACTGGCCAGAAAGTCATCGAACGTGGCGTAACCGGCGTTTTGCCAGTGGAACTGTTGATCCGTGCGCTGGAGAAATCCTGCCTCCGCGCTGGTTTCCCATTGCGCCTCCGTCAGAAAGTTGATGTGTAGTGATGAAACATCGTGTCGGCGCACCAACTCGACCGCCCCGGCCAACAGGAACCGTTCTCTTTCGATCAGGTTCGGCCCGGGGCGAACCAGAATGCGGCGGCCGGGTACGGGCGTAAACGGTACGGCGGACACCAGCTTCGGGTAGTAGGAACCGCCGGCACGCTCGAAGGCATCCGCCCAGCCGTAGTCGAACACGTACTCGCCCTTGCTGTGCGATTTGGCATAGAGCGGCATACAGCCGGTGATTCGGTCGTCAGCACCGCGCAGGATGAGGTGTTGCGGTTGCCAGCCGGTGCGCGGATGCACCGTTTCAGCTTCCTCCAGGGCCTGCAGGAAAGCGTGTGATATAAAGGGGTTGAATGGAACCCCGGGAGGATTGGCGCAGGCATCCCAGCCAGACTGGGAAATCTCCGCCATGGCACCCACGACCTCGACAATGGCATCACTTTCGTCGGTCAATTTCGTGCGATCCCTGTTGGCTGGCACCTTACCATCCGGCGGTCTTTTGGATGAAGCAAGATATTGTCGATATTTTAATGTCAATACGGACCTATGATACGCTCAATACGACGAATGAAGGCGATAGGATGTACGGTTTCATGAGAATTGGTTTGACGGCGGGCCGTCGGAGCTGGTCTGCCGGTGTCCTTTGCTTGGCCGTGCTCACGAGCGCTGTGACACCGGCGTTTGCCAAAGCCAAGCTGGCGCCCCATCGTGCCATTTATGATATCACACTGGCGCGAACGGCAACGGCGGCCGGCATCGTCGAATTGACCGGCCGGATGGTCTACGAGCTGACCGGCGATGCCTGCCGCGGCTACAAGCAGGCTATGCGCTTCGTCACGCGCTCCACAGATCGCTCGGGCAAGCCGTCGATCATGGATCTCAGGTCATCCTTTTGGGAAGACGGCAGCGGCGCGACATTCCGTTTTGAAACGGATCAATACCGCGATGAAAAACTGACTGAGTCGTCAGCCGGCGATGCCAGCCGCGACGCCGCCGGCACAACCGTGGCGGTCAAGATCCGGCAGCCGGACAAAAAGGACTTCAAGATCGAAAAGGACGTCATGTTTCCGGTGCAGCATTCCGCCGAGTTGCTGAATGCGGCGCTCGCAGGCAAGACCATCTACACATCGGATCTCTATGACGGGTCCGAAAAGGGCACCAAGGTCTATGTGACGACGGCTGTCCTGGGCAAACGGAACGAGGGCGGCCACAACGCCACGCTGGCCCGCGTCGAGAATGCCGAGGCCCTTGATGGCCTGGCATCGTGGCCGGTTTCATTGAGCTATTTCGACCCGGAGAAGGGCGGCACCGACACCCTGCCGACATACGAATTAGCGTTTCTGTTCTTCGAGAACGGCGTGTCGCGGCGATTGGTCATCGACTACGGCCATTTCGCCATTCGCGGCAAGTTGACAAAGCTGGAGATGCTGAAGGCGGCCGCCTGTGACAAGTGAGGTGGTGGCGAGAGTACCAGCATTCACATTGGCCACAATCAAACTGACCCGCGATCCGTTCGGATTGGGTTGACGGCCGTCAGTGCCGTACGGGCCGCGCTCGAACCTCCACGTTGTAATCCAGAACAACGACAGACACGACTAGTCAACGGGGCAAGAATTGGCATCTATAGCATTGTGGTTCGTGAACTGAATCGAGCCCGTGATAACAACGCTGTTGTTGATTCTCCCGCAGTGATATTCAATACCGTCCGGCACAACGCGATTGTTGTCGCTGCCTTCGAGAATTTCGATGCTCTCATCGAAAAGGAAGGTCACCTCATTCGGCCCCCGTTCAAGGTTCGGACCGAAGGTCGTACCCTGCACGAGCAGTGTTGCCGTACCGGCAAAATGGAATGTCTCGTGGCCGATGTTTGAGAATTCGGATTCGTAAATCCTGACCGCATTGTCATAGCTCAACATGCTAAGACCGTTGCCGTAGGTAATGTTAGTGATAGTAGTGTTTCTGAGAGTGACCGTGTTCCCATCATCAATCAAATATACGCCGTGTGAAATGACATCTGCTGCGGTCCCTTGAATGGTCGAATCGCTGATCTCCATTGTGTTGTTTGCCCACATCTCCACGCCGTTGTCGAGTGCATCATTGATGGACACATGGTTGATATTTAAGTCGGGATTATCGCCACCGCCACCATTGTTACTTCCAAGTCTAATGCCTGCTTTGCCGGATTTGAGAATGTCCACATATCTGATTGTGACATCGGTATTCCAGTTGTGATACTTAATTCCGTTTTGGCCTACGTCGGTAATTTTTGTGTGCGCCTCCTGTCGGCCCTCAATGACAATGTCTTGGTTCCAGGACATGAACCCAATCCCATGCCCGGCAACGTTTGCGATAGCGACGTCGCGAATGGTGACGTCCGCGTTATATTTATTGAAGCTGATACCGTCGCCGCCGATGCTGCGGGGGCCCGTTTCGTCGAGGCGCGCCTCACC
>JBPCWB010000171.1:0-5511 GCA_051009955.1 Hyphomicrobiaceae bacterium
TGATGGGGGCCGTCGTCGACGTTCAGTTTGACAATGATCTACCGCCCATTCTCAACGCACTCGAAACGACCAACGAAACAACGAGGTCGAAGGATAACCCCGACGGTCGTCTCGTTCTCGAAGTTGCACAGCACCTCGGTGAGAACACCGTTCGAACGATTGCAATGGACGCGTCCGAGGGTCTGGTTCGTGGCCAGGAGGTTCGTGATAGTGGCAGCGCGATTGCCGTTCCTGTCGGTGAGGAAACACTCGGGCGGATTATCAACGTTATCGGTCAGCCTGTCGATGAGGCCGGACCTGTTGCAGCAGCCGAATTGCGACCGATCCATGCGCAGGCTCCGACGCTTGCGGATCAGTCGACGGAAGCAGAGATTCTCGTCACAGGCATCAAGGTTGTCGATCTTCTTGGTCCGTACGCAAAGGGCGGCAAGATCGGGCTGTTCGGAGGTGCCGGCGTTGGCAAGACGGTGTTGATCATGGAGTTGATCAACAATATCGCGAAGACACACGGTGGATATTCGGTGTTTGCCGGGGTTGGCGAGCGCACCCGAGAAGGCAATGACCTCTATCACGAGATGATCGAGTCCAACGTCAATAAGGACCCGAAGAAAAACAACGGGTCGGCCGCCGGCTCGAAATGTGCGCTGGTCTATGGCCAGATGAACGAGCCTCCGGGGGCCCGTGCGAGGGTTGCCTTGACCGGTCTGACGGTCGCTGAATATTTCCGCGATCAGGGCCAGGATGTCCTGTTCTTCATCGACAATATCTTCCGCTTCACGCAAGCCGGATCTGAAGTCTCGGCGTTGCTCGGCCGAATTCCCTCCGCTGTGGGATACCAGCCGACGCTCGGAACCGATATGGGCAGCATGCAGGAACGCATTACGTCGACGACCAAGGGTTCGATTACGTCCGTGCAGGCGGTTTATGTTCCGGCCGACGACCTGACCGACCCGGCGCCGGCTTCGACCTTCGCCCACTTGGACGCGACGACGGTGCTGTCACGTTCCATCGCCGAAAAAGGTATCTACCCGGCCGTCGATCCGCTCGACTCGACGTCGCGGATGCTCGATCCGCGGATTGTGGGCGACGAACACTATCAGATCGCGCGCAGTGTGCAGGCAACGCTCCAGCGCTACAAGGCGTTGCAGGATATCATTGCCATCCTCGGCATGGATGAATTGTCGGAAGAGGACAAGCTGACCGTTGCGCGCGCGCGCAAGGTTGAGCGGTTCTTGTCGCAGCCGTTCGACGTTGCTGAAGTCTTCACTGGTTCACCGGGTGTACAGGTTAAGCTCGAAGACACGATCAAAGGCTTCAAGGGTCTTGTTGCGGGCGACTACGACCATCTGCCGGAGCAGGCATTCTACATGGTCGGCACGATCGAAGAAGCCATCGAGAAGGCTGAAAAGCTGGCCGAGGCTGCGTAGACGTACTGAGGCGGTCCGCTTTGGCGAACCAGACAAGGGGCTGCTTGTGGCAGATGAAAACGGTGGAAATGGAAGTCAAGACACCACCTTCGGGAGTTGTTGCGAAGAACTGAAAGAGGCCCTCGTCGGCGAAGACTTCGAACCGTTGATGACCGAGGGCGAGGACGGCATCCTCTATATGGCGGTCGGGCTAATCGAGCTGGAAGAGGACGAACCGGGCATGGTCGACCACCCTGTTTTCTTCTGCCCCTTCTGTGGAACGAAACTGCAGGATCCGGAAGTCGTAAAGGCGCAGTTGTCCAGCGAAGGTGAACTGCCGCAATAGAGATCATTGACTGGCGCTCGTGTCGTCGCACGGGAGAACGGGTCAATTCTGTAGGACGTTGATGAGGATGCCATGGCGGATTTCGATTTTGAGCTCGTGAGCCCGGAACGGGTGCTGGTGTCCGATAACGTCGAGCACGTTGTGCTGCCAGGGTCTGAAGGCCTTCTAGGTGTTCTTGCCGGTCATTCGGCAACGGTCGTGAGCTTGAAACCGGGCATGATCTCGGTTCTGTCCGGCTCCACGGTGACGCGCAGGATCTATGTCCGTGGCGGGTTTGCGGAGATCAATGCCGAAGGCGTAACGGTCCTGGCCGAGCATGCGATCGATACCGATAACGCTGAAGCAGATGCATTTAGCGCGGAGCTCAAGGTTGCTGAGGATAGCCTTGCGGCTGCGACGACCGACGAGGCGAAGTTCTTTGCCCAGTCAGCGATCGATACACTGCAGGCAATCTGAGACTGTCCTGCCTTTGATCCGGTCGTTCGCCGACTTATGACGCGCGAGGCTTGGCGTAGTGCTGAAGCTCGGCCATCACCGCGCGATAGACCTCACGTTTGAAGGCGACGACGCGGTTGACGACCTGGTCGGGGTCCGTCCACTGCCACCTGAGAAATTCTTTCTTGTGGTCTGATCCCGCGGGTGGATCGATGTTGATCTGCGAGTCGCAGCCGGTGAAACGCAGCGCGAACCAGATCTGTTTCTGTCCGCGATAACGGCCGCCCCACGCCTTTGGCGCAATGTCCGGTGGAAGGTCATAGCGCAGCCAGCCTCGTGTGCGGGCAATGACCTCGGCGCTTATCACTCCCGTTTCCTCTTCGAGTTCACGCAGTGCGGCCGTTTCGGGATCCTCGTCGGCGTCTATGCCACCCTGAGGCATCTGCCACCAGTCGCCTGGCCCTTCGATATCATCGAGGGCGTCGGCTCTGAGCCCCATCCAGACCTGGCCACTGCGGTTAATCAACATGATCCCAACGCAAGGACGGTAGTTGCTCAGCGACGGATCATCGTTGGTCATCTTGAAGCCCTCGATTGTGCAGCTGTCGCGCGAACGCACGCATCGCTTTGCGGTCAGCCACCTGCGATCTGAGGCAAAATCTGAACCTCACTGTCGGGCTCAATCGGCTGAATCAGGGTATCCTGGTAGATCTGGCCATCAATCGCGACGGCCAGACCATCTTCGAGATGCGGAGCAAGCTCCGGATGCAGCTCGGCAAGGCGCGCGAACAGCTGTCGGATCGAGCTGGCCTCGATATCCATCTCGGACACTCCGCCGGTGAACCGGCGGAGATTTCCAATCAGCGTGACGCGCGCCATCGTCCCCGAACCCTAGACTTTCAAGTGCGAGTCGCCGGCTTCGCGAGCCTCGTCGATGGCCTTGCGCACGCGCGGCGGCGACATTGGCAGGCTATCGAAGCGGAGTCCTGTCGCGTTCTCGATAGCGTTGGAAATTGCCGCCATGGGCGGCACAATCGGCGTCTCGCCGACGCCGCGCACACCATAGGGGTGACGCGGGTTCGGAACCTCGACAATGATCGTGTCGATCATGGGCAGGTCGGAGGCCACGGGAACGCGGTAGTCAAGGAACCCCGGATTCTCCAGATGGCCGTTCTCATCGTAGATGTACTCCTCGTTGAGAGCCCAACCGATGCCCTGGACTGCGCCGCCCTGATACTGACCCTCGACATATGAGGGGTGGATGGCGCGACCGGCGTCCTGGATCGCCGTGTAGCGAACGATCGAGACCTTGCCGGTTTCGGCGTCGATCTCGACGTCGGCAATGTGCGTGCCGAAGCTGGGCGCCGCGCCCTGGGCGTTGATCTTGGCCGTACCAACGATGGCGCCGCCGGTCTTGCCGGCCATTTTGCCGATGTCGCCGATGGTCATTGGGTCATGCTTGCCGGCATTGTCGCCAGCAGGACGAACCGTACCATCTTCATAGGCAACGGCGTCTTCCGGGAGTTCCCAGATCTTGGCGGCCCGCGCACAGGCTTCTTTGATGACCTGGCGGGCGGCCTCGACCGTGGCCATGCCGCTGGAGAACGTCGACCGGCTGCCGCCGGTCAAGAAGTTGTAGCCCAGCTGTCCGGTGTCGCCGATGATCGGACGGATCTTGCTGAGGTCGACGCCCAGCTCTTCGGCGGCCATCATGGCCAACGACGCCCGCAGGCCGCCGACATCCGGTGTACCCGCGGTCAGGTTGAACGTCCCGTCTTCGTTGAGAGACAGCGTCACCGTGGTGTCGCCACCAATGTTGAACCAGAATCCGGAGGCTACGCCGCGGCCCTGGTTGGGGCCGAGTGGCGCCTTCCAATGATCGCTGTTCTGGGCGGCTTCCAGTGATTCCACCAGGCCGATGGGTCCGAACTGAGGTCCGTAGGCTGCCTTGGTGCCTTCTTTGGCGGCGTTCTTGAGACGGAATTCGATCGGGTCGAGTTCCAGCTTCTTGGCCATCTCATCAATGACGCTTTCAACCGCGTATTCCGAGATCGGAGCGCCGGGCGCCCGATAGGCCGCAACCTTTGGTCGGTTCGAGACGACGTCATAGCCGATGATCTGAACGTTCTCGAGGTCGTATGGCGCAAACGCTGACATTGCACCGGGGCCAACCGGCGAGCCTTGGAAAGCGCCGGCCTGATAGCGCAGAATCGCCTTGCCGGCGGTGATCGTGCCATCTTTCTTGGCGCCGACCTTGATGGTCATATTGGCGCCGGATGTCGGTCCCGAGGCACGGAAAACCTCTTCCCGCGACATGATCATCTTAACTGGGAAGCCGGCCTTTTTCGACAGGGCCAGCGCGACAGGCTCAAGGTAGACCACCGTCTTGCCACCAAAGCCACCACCAATTTCAGATGATGTCACGCGGATCTTAGAGATGTCCCAGTTGAGCAGCCGTGCGCAGTGGGCGCGGACGACCCAATGGCCCTGCGTCGTAACCCAGAGTTCGGCATCGCCATCCCGTGAGACGTTGGCAACACAGGCGTGCGGCTCGATGTAGCCTTGATGGACAGGCTGGGTGTTGAACTCGCGCTCGATGACAACATCAGCGCCCGCAAAACCTTTTTCGACGTCGCCGAGGGCGAATTCGACCTGTTTGGCAATGTTCGACGGCTTGTCGGGCTTGGGATCGGCGCCGTCTGTGAACATATCCTCATGCAGAAGCGGGGCGTCAGGTTTCATGGCTTCGACAACGTCGATGACGTGGGGAAGCACTTCGTACTCGATGTCGATCAGCTTGAGAGCCTTCTTGGCGATGGAATTACTGGTCGCCGCGATGGCGGCAACGGGATGGCCCTCGAACAGGACCTTGTCGCGGGCCATGACGGTGCGGCACACGTCGCGGTAGTTGACCAGCATTTCGCCGGCCGGCGAGAACTCCGATGCCTGGTCAGCGAAGTCGTCGCGGGTGACGATGGCTTTGACGCCGGGCAGCGCTTCAGCCTTTGACGTATCGATCTTGACGATTCGTGCATGGGCATGCGGCGATCGCAGCATTTTGCCGACGATCTGACCAGAAACGTTGAAGTCCGAACCGAATTTGGCGCGGCCGGTGACCTTGTCAGCTCCGTCCGGGCGGATCGGTCGTGTGCCGATATATTTGAATTCCTGATCAACAGGCGGTGAACCCACTTTTTCCTGCATGGTCTCAGGCTCCTCTCATTTCGGCTGCCGTGTCCATGACAGCTCGGATGATCTTGTCGTAACCGGTGCAGCGGCAGAGATTGCCGGCCAGCCAGTAGCGCACTTCGGTTTCGGTTGGGT
>JBPCWB010000172.1:0-2848 GCA_051009955.1 Hyphomicrobiaceae bacterium
CACAGCGCCGCAGAGCTCCCCAACCGGTTATGGCCAAGGCAACGACGCAACCGCAAGCATTGCCGGCGCGCCGCATGCCAGAAGCCCGCGCCCCTCAGGCCAAAGAGGTCGCCCGCTTGCAGGTAACGCCGAAGCTGAGGAGCCGCAGATCTTTCAGCCAGCCGGTCGCGCCTCCGACACAGAAATCCCGTCTCGCACCGCCAGATCCGGTTAACGAGCCGCAACGCACGCCAAAGCGAATCTTCCGCGTCGTCGGTGTCGAGGCAAACGATAGATTGAATATCCGCGAGAATCCCGATTCTGACTCAGCCATCGTCGCGCGCATTCCGCCGTTTGCAACAGGAATCCGGATGCTGGGATCGTGTGTCGCCGAATGGTGCAAGATCCGATATCGCAATCGAAGGGGCTGGGTGCATACCGCCTACGTCGCACCCGAAGCTAACTTGTCGGCCAAGCAAAACACGCGGCGCAGCAGTGCCAGCCGATCGTACCGCGTTGTCGGCGTTCGATCGACCGATGTCTTGAATATGCGGATTGGCCCATCGTCCGATGCTCCGGTTGTCGCCACTATTCCGCCATCCGGCCGCGGTGTCCGGATTATCGGTGAATGTGCCGGTGATTGGTGCCCGATTACCTACCGCTTCGTCAGCGGCTGGGTCAATCGCTACTACATCGCACGGGAAACGTGACTGTCCCACCCGCCCTCACGAAAACACCTCGGCCGGACACCACACACCCCGATCAAAAAGCTTCACAGTCCGCTCAACACAGATAGACAGAATGTTGATGGCTGTGCCATAGCCTGACGCGTGATTTTCATACCAACAAGGGCACAGGTTGGTGGCGCTGGCGACAATGGAAACAGCAACGTTCTTGGTTTGGCTTGCCTCGCTCTGGCTTTATGCCGGGGCGGCAGTTGCCACGGCCTTTTTGATTTTTGGCATCGGTCGCGTCGACGACAGCGCGCGCGGCGCCTATATCTTTCGACCTCTAATCGTGCCCGGCATTCTTCTGCTGTGGCCGCTTGTTCTTTGGCGTTGGATTCGTCTGGAAACCGGATGGATGCCTGGTCCATCGCGCTACCGACCCGTCCGCAGTGCCCACGCTCCCGTGTGGTTCATGCTCGCCATCCTCATTCCGGCAATCTTCGTCGTCTCACTCGCTGTCCGCCAGAACTGGCCGACAGAGACCGGCGCCGTCGAACTCCCCCAGCAATCCCGGTGAGAGACAACTATGAGCGTCAAGTACACGCCGGTCCAATGGACCAACTCGAAGATCTTTTATGACGTCATCCTCGCTGCCCTCGTCGTTGCCTATATTCTCGTTTATCTGCGCATCGCTCCTGACTTTGCGGGACACGCCAAACCCGTCGATGGTGCCATCCTGCGCGCACGCGCGTTCGGCACCTGCGCATTCCTGATGCTCACGGCAATTCTCTGCATCGGCCCGTTAGCCCGACTCGATCGCCGCTTTCTGCCCCTGCTCTACAACCGCCGACACTTTGGCGTGCTCACATTTCTAGTCGCGCTGACACATGCGTTTTACGTGCTCAACTGGTACTTCAATTTCAGCCCAACGCCGCGGCTGCCCGCACTTCTCGGCGCCAATACCAGCTACACGCAGATCCTCGGCTTCCCCTTCGAAACACTCGGAATTCTCGCACTCTTGTGCCTCGCGATCCTGGCCACGACCAGTCATGACTTCTGGCTCAGCTTTCTGACAGCACCACTGTGGAAGAGCTTGCATTATTTGCTCTATCCGGCTTACGCCCTGCTCGTCGGACACATCGCGCTCGGGGCCCTGCAGGCGGCCGAGCATCCAGGCCTAGCAGTCGTCGTTGGCATGTCCGTGGCTATGGTCTGCGGCCTGCACGTCGCAGCCGCTGCTACCGAAACCGTTCAGTCCAAACGCGCGCACGCCGAGGGCGACTGGCACTTGGTTGGGGACTTGTCGGAGTTTGAGGATGGCCACGCAAGGATTGCTCGGCTGAGCAACGGGCAACGGGTCGCCGTGTTCCGCCACGCCGGTGCACTGTCGGCGTTGAGCAACGCCTGTGCCCATCAGAACGGACCGCTGGGTGAAGGCCGCATCATCGACGATTGTGTTACCTGTCCCTGGCACGGCTTTCAGTATCGTCTCACCGATGGCTGCTCACCAGCGCCATTCACCGAAAAAGTCCCCACGTATGAATTGAAAATCGACGGCACGCGCGTCTTCGTAAATGCGAACGCGCATCCAGCAGGCACATACATGGAACCGGTTCAAATTCCCGAGGCAGCCGCATGACAACCAATGAGGATACTCCATTCTTTGTCGGCTATCTGCCGACGCCTCCGGCTTTGAAGCTCTTTCTGGTCAGCATCGCTGCGGGTGCTGTCGGCATGTTTGCAGCCCTCGCATTCGCGCTGGGCACGACCCAGGATGACCCGGGCACCGGTTCGTTCCGATATGACTGGCGGGCGCAAACTGTGACTGGGACCATCGAGACACGACCCTATCCCATGATCCACGTCACGACGGGCAGCAAACGGATTGCCGCCGGATCAACATTGACACTAAGCGGTGGCGGCAAGCGCGGCGTGCAAAACCGCCTCAAGTCACTTGATGGCAAGTCAGCGACGTTGCGCGGCATTGTGCTCAAGCGCGGAGAGCTTGATGCGCTACAGGTGGGTGGCGGCGCGAAAAGCATCAAGGCGGTCGACACACCGCCGATAACCGTCACATCCGAGGCGCTGGGTCGTTGGCGTCTCAAGGGCGAAATCTGCGATGGAAAATGCCTCGCCGGTGCAATGCGGCCGGGCCGCGGCCTTGCGCATCGTGCCTGCGCCAACCTGTGCCTGATTGGTGG
>JBPCWB010000173.1:0-3295 GCA_051009955.1 Hyphomicrobiaceae bacterium
GTGGTCCTCACCCAGAACGGCAGGTCATCCATCACATAATCCGCAAACCACCTGAAGCCCGCTTCGGCGATGTAGTCGCAAGTCGCAAACGTTTGTCCAAGCCCCGGGCCCAGCCATCCGGCAGGAAGTTCGCCAGTGAAGGCTTTTATGATGTCGACGGTTTGGCGCATCATGGCGCGCTGATCCGCCACCTTTGAAATGTGCATCTGTTCGTAGCAGTGCGCCATGAATTCCCAACCGGCCTCATGCATGGCGTGCCCAAGGCGCGGCCGCGTTTCGAGCACTTTGGCATTGAGGCAGACCGTCGGGGTGACGCCCGCGTCAGACAAGGTCTCCATCATGCGCCATATACCGACCCGCATACCGTACTCATGCCAGGTCCAATTCGGAATATCCGGTAGGAATGTTGTGCCACCCGGCGGACCAAGCGTGGTCCGCGGCATCGCGCGCGTCACGTCCCACTCTTCAACATTGACGACCGGCCAGACAATAATGCGCTTGCCACCAGGCAAGCTCAGCTTCTTTCGGTCGACGATCGGCACATAGTCGATGCGCTCGGGCGGCTTCATCGCGGCTGAGTCGTCGTGCGTGTCGTTCATAGGGTTACGCCTCTCGAAAACTGACAGGGCCAATATCACGCGAGCGCACGCAGCGAATCCGATCGCGGTTGGCCGCAACTTGAGAATTTAGTCTGAATGTCGTGGGGCGTCGACCGATCGATCCGGAGCCAATCGCGATGCGCGCGGATGCCTGAGGTCTGCGCGAAAACACCGATAGAAAATGTGGTTGTTAGTACAGTTTCAGGGACTCGTTCGTCTCGTGTGGCAAGGGCCGATGGTTCATCTTGGTTTCGGAGTCAGTGTCGATCTCGGATGATTCGACGTTCACGAAACCGCTCTTGCGATTGCCGATCCGTGCAGCCGCCCGCGCAATCGCGTCAGCAAGCCGCTTGCGCCCTTCCTGATACTGAGCAATGGCCTCTTCGAATTCCTGCACGACATCGTCATCGCCCCGACCGATCGTGTCGCCCATCTGTCGGACGTGCGCCAGTTGCTCTCGATGAGCAGCCTTGGCGTCATCTTCGACGGCCTTCAAAGCATCGACTATGCTGTTGCTTGTCATTTGATGCATATCCTCGGTCGCGGGATGGTGCCCGTAGGGGCCGCGCAGCGAACTATGACAGCATCATGTGCATCTGATTCGATTGTCGCACAACGGCCAATGCGCTGTCGGAGCAGAAGCTGAGGAAAACTGGCGCACGAGAAAAGGGAATCGGGCCCGCCAAGCCACATGTGTGGAAAACGCGATGAGAACTGTTATTGCAACCGCCACGTTGTTCATTGTGGCCGCCGCTTCATCGGCATCGGCCGACTTCTATCAGTGTCGGGCGATAAACGGCGTCGACGGCAAGAGCGGTCGCCTCATGCCGCTCGATGAGAGCGCGGTCAACCGTTACACGCCAATCCTGATCAATACCTACACAGGCTTTATTCGACTGGGCCGAAAGGGACTCTTCGGTGAGCGTGGCGCAGTCTGGGACATCACGCAGGTCGGCAATCGTCAGGACCGGCAGGACTGGGCATTTGCCCGGGCGGTTGAGACCGGACCGCGCGACTCGAGCGGCCAAACTGGAAAAACGTTCGACGTTCTCAAACTTCGGACATGGTCGTCATCGTCGGATGCACCACGATCGCCGCGATTTACATTGTATAAGGGCGGTCGCTTCTTCGCCGGACCATGCGAGCCCCTCTAACGCAGTCGCCGCCGCTGACGCGCTCTATAGCGAAACACTACTGACGACCTACTCATGCCCCGTATTTGGTAGCGAAATTGAGCCACACCGCAGTCCAATACCCTGCTCGACGAGATTACGGGAGAACTTCAGCGCCGTTTGTGCCGTCCGCCGCAATGAACCAATCACCGATCTGGCTTGACGTCATAAATATCGTGTCTGGATGCTTGACCAGGACATCGAGTGCCTTCTCGAACTGGTAGGCGATATGCGGCACGCCAATAATATGGGGGTGGAGACCGAACGTCAGGATACGCGGATTGTGCAGGATCTCGCGCTCAAAAACCGCCAGTGTTGCCTGCATCCGCTTGAGAATTTCATCGCTGGACCCATTCTGCACAGCATACACGGGCACGTCGTTGAGTTCGAAGGTATAAGGCAGGCCGACCATCGGTCCATGCTTTGTCCGGATCCAGAATGGAAGGTCGTCGACCACCCAATCGTGCAGGAACATGATCCCGTTCTCTTTCAGGACGTCGACGGTATCCAAAGTTTCGCCAAGCCCCGGGCCAAGCCAGGCACGGGCGTCATGACCGGAAACGTCCTTTAGCTTGGCAAGGCTTTTGCGAATGACGGCCGCCTCATCATCAGCCTGCTTGAGTGATTGCTGAAACCAGCCGTGCCCAACCAGTTCCCAATTGTCCTGAACAATCGCGTCCATCAGCGCCGGGTAAACGTCGGCGACCTGGGCGTTGATGAACGCGGATGCCGGCAGATTGCGCGCACGCAGCATGTCCATGATCCGCGGCATGCCGCATCGAAGGCCGTATTCGACCCAACTGTAATTCGGGACATCCGGCGGTGCGATCTGGGCCCCGTGTGGTGGGGGCACGATCCCGCGTGGCATCGCTCGATCGAATGGCCAGTATTCGATGTTCATCGCGAGGTGGACAATAATCGATTTGCCCGAAGGTGGCTCCAGACGCGCCCGTTGACTGGACAATTGGTAGGGAACACGCGGGTTGGACCACATCAGCTGCCTCGTTGGTTGGTTGCACATCGAGATGGATCCGCGCTGCCGGTCCGTCCCAGACACTACGGACCTTCCCTTGTTCCGGCGTCGGGCGCTGTCATCACGATCTCTCTGCGTAAGGTATCCAGTTGTAGAGAGCCAGGCCACCGTCAACGGGTAGAGTGGCGCCGGTCACGTAGCCGCAGAAGCGGTTGGACAACAGGGCAATCGCAGGCCCGACAATATCGGACGCGACGCCGACTCTGCGCATAGGAATCGTGTTTGCGAACTCCTGCGTGATGTTGGTGTTGCCGCCGCCGGGAAGCGCGCCCGGCGCCAATGCATTCACCCGAATGCCGTAGGGCGCAAATTCGCGAGCCATCTCCTTCATCACCATCGTCATGGCCGCCTTCGACGCAGAGTAGTGCGCCAGGTTCCGCGGCGACGTTGCGTGCAGTGATGTAATGAACAACATGCGCCCGGCCGTTTCCGAGTCAATCATCCGTCGCCCCAATTCCCGACCGATCAGGAATCCGGAACGGACGTTGACG
>JBPCWB010000174.1:0-4480 GCA_051009955.1 Hyphomicrobiaceae bacterium
GCAGCAGCGGCCCCCGGACAAAGCTCGGTCTTGCGAGTCCTTCCGACAGAATAATTGCCGTTGGCGAGCCGATGCAGGTTGCAGTTGGTTTCTGGGGCGCGCTGACTTGTCGGGCGGGCTGGATAGCGTCCGATGAAAAAGACCTCCCGCAAGCTGTTGGCGATTATGTCGAACGACTGGCCGGCCCTTACTTTGATTGCGCCGCCGAGTGGTATGAAATGGTTGGAATCGGCGTGTCGGGTGGAGCCATTGATGCGATGGTCAAGAGCCGGCTTGGTGATCCGTTCTTCGGCGTAGCACTGAACCCAGGGCACCTCATCCATTTGGACGAATGGATGAATACGCCGATCTTTCCCGGAAGCACGGAAACGCTCCGGTCGGGCCAGGCCATTCAACTCGACATTATTCCTGCCACAGGTACGGATTATGCGACCGCCAACGTTGAAGATGGCATAGCGCTTCTCGACAAACCGGGGCGCGATGCGTTCCGAGACAAATACCCGGAGGCTTGGTTGCGGATTGAATCTCGCCGCGCCTTTCTGGCCGAAACGCTTGGCATTCGATTGAAGCCCGAGGTCCTACCGTTCAGCAACTTAGCCGGATGCCTGGCACCGTTTCTATTGGCGCCGGAGAGGGTATTTGCCAGGCGGAAATAGTAAGATCTCGCATGCGACCTTGATCGCGAAAAGGTGTCATCGCCTTGGTTCGCCGTTCGAAGTGCGCAATAGATTGCTCCAATGATGACCGCAGACCAATGCAACGCGTTGTTGTCGAGCTGAGCTGGAATTGGCCAGGGATTGTCGAGCGGGTCATATGCGCCGCTTGGACGAACAGCACCGCATGCGTGCGCCTGGGACTGCGATGTTGGTTAGCGCTTGCGCAGTCGAAGTCGTCCATTCCCGTTGCGGCTGGACAGCGTGACAGTCTGACTGGACCCGCTAATGACAACGCGGATACGCCCCCTAATGTCGAATTGCCGGTTGTAGAAGTCGCCAACGTACAAATTCGGCCGAATCATCAAGAGCTCGCCAGTCTGGCGGATCGTTGCGGACGACGTCGCACATCGCGCGGAGACCGAGAAGACTTTACGCGTCAGTCGGCTATAGGATACGCGGCATCGGACCCGTTCGCGTTGTCCGGACGCCGGCTTAATGGAGCCACCACCACTCCATGAACCAGCTAGGGACGCTGCGGCCGCCGGCGAGGCGGACTGGGCGATGCACAATAGGCCTGCGCAAATCATGCTAGCTGATCGGAGCGTATTGGTCATCTTCAACTCAATCTTGATTCGTCGCGATTCAGGATATCACCAATAGATCTGGCATTCGAGAGTGTATGTCTAATCATTCATCACGATGTAGGCTGCTATCGTCGTGGCCGACTGTCAGCGCGACTGCAAGATTTGGTCAAAACTGTCGGTTTGGGCCTGCAACACGTCGAGATGTCTAAGGTGTTGACGCACATAGTCGGCAAACCCGATCCAATGCGTTTCGGCGTCTTCCAAAGAGACAGTACCGTGGTAGTGGCCTTCAACCACCTGCAAGAGAGCCAGCAAACCATCTTTATGTGGCACATCGGTTCGTTCGATGGTTGCCATGATGGCTGTTAAGTCTCGCAACTCGCGACCGGGCTCTCTTCCGGCGCGGTTCTCCAACCGATCAGCCTCCAGGGCAGGCGGAACGGATGGCGTGGTCGTCACATGCCCGATCGCCTGCGTGGTTTGCGCATCCGTCGCTGCCAATTCGAGCTGATCGTACTGTGTTGTTTCGGAAGCTGCATCCATGGCTCGAGAAATACGGGCGACCAACGCTTCAGTCTCCCTTCGGTCCGGCTCGGGAACCTTGGTGACAGAGCCGTCGACGGAGCGAATGACGACAAGCCGGCGGGCAACGAAGAACATGCACAAGCCGAAGCCAGTTGCGGCGCAGGCAATCCAAAGCATCGGAGAATCGATTGCCGGCAGATGCAACTCAATGCCGTCATCCAACATCTCCATCCCCATAAGCCCCATGGCCACCGCCACCAAGAGCAGAGCAATCGGTCGCAGAGGATAGTCTGCGCCGACGCCTGCGCTGGTGACGTGGGAGAGCTGGACAACCTTGGTTCCCAAATCAATGAAGTAGGGCGTGATCTTGACCCGGAGATGATTGACGGCGTCGCCCACGAGTCGTGGAACCGGCCGTTCGCGGATCGGCAGGTGCACCACGGCTGCAAACAGTGCCAGGCCGATCGAAATCCACCACATCATATCGTAGGAGTTGGTTGCGTCGTACAGGATGCCAGCCAGCCAGAGCCCCACGAACGACCCCAGCTGGTGCGACAGGAACACGAACCCAAACAGCATCGACATCCACTGCGGGCCAAAGAATGTGGCGACCATGGCGCTCGTCAATGGAACCGTCGACAACCAGAACAAGCCGAGCACCGTACTGATGCCGATGACAGTCACAGCGTTTATCGGAAGAAACAGCAGCCCGAGAAACGCTGTACATCGCATGGCGTAAATGAAGCTCAGGCTATAGCGTTTGGGGAAAAACTTGGTCGATTGTCCGGACAGGTATGTGCCGACGATATTGGCAACACCGACAGCAGTCAGAGCAGCCACCGCAACGTGAGCCGGCAATCCCTGGTCGGCAACGAAGGCAGGCAAATGCACGCCATAGAATGCAACGTGAAATCCGCACACGAAAAAGCCGAATGTCAGGAGCCAGAAACTGGGAAGTGAAAATGCTTCTGAGAAGGCTTCAACGAGCGACTGGTCATCCGGTACATCAGGAGGCGAAGTCGGTTTTCCTACCAACGGTATTGCAAGAGGAATGATAATAGCCAGCGTGCCAATGGTAACCAGCAGGCTGCCTTTCCATCCGAGCAACTCAATGAACAGATGGATATACGGGAACGCAACGAAACTTCCGATTCCCGATGCCATGCCGAGTGCCGCGATCGCCTGCGGTCGCTTCTCCGGCGGGACAGCGCGGCCGACGGCGCCGACAAGTGCGGTAATACCGGTTCCACCGACTCCGATTCCCACAAGTATTCCGCTCAAGAGCAGATGGATTTCTGATTGCGCGACATACATCAGATAGACACCGGCCATCGTCGAAATTGCGCCAATCACAAGTATGCGACCGGAACCGTAACGGTCAGCGATCGCGCCCATCGGCACGGCGGCAAGCCCCCAGACGAGGTTGGCAATGGCCATAGCGAGCGAGAACGGCTCCCGCCCGATATTCAGTTCGGTCGTCATGGGCTTCAGGTAGAGGCCCATGACTTGCCTCAGCCCCATCGCGATGCCGACGATGAGTCCGGCTGCCAGCAGCACGACCCATACGGGCCGTATCCGCT
Source organism: Hyphomicrobiaceae bacterium (assembly GCA_051009955.1). Taxonomy (GTDB): domain Bacteria; phylum Pseudomonadota; class Alphaproteobacteria; order Rhizobiales; family Hyphomicrobiaceae; genus Tectiglobus. The sequence continues at coordinate 3,346 of JBPCWB010000174.1, forward strand.
GACGCGGATCATCTGCCAAGCGTCGCTGCATACTGGGGTCTCCAAAAGAGAAGTTCGGGCATTACCCTAACACAATGCAGTCAAACGTAGCACCGTCCGTTGGTCCGGAATAGCGCAATTCCAGCATATTGATCGGCGCTCACATGAGCGCTCATCGCCGCCAAAGCGCTGCGTCTCAGTTGGAGGATTGCGCGGGATCGGAGGAAGAGAACTCGGATTGACTGCGGTTTCACCGCGCGGCTCCGCGAAGGCTATGGCACAGTTCGAATATCCGGATGTGGATCAAGCAACTGCGGATGTGTCGATCATTGCCCGATCACCTCCATCTGTCGCACAATGGCGACGTTCAGAGCGTCGGTTCGCGCTCAATTGCCTGAAAGAGAAACAGCGTGAATAGCATCGTCCAATCATCGCAATATGCATCGACAACCAAATCGGTCGGCGCACCGGCATACGAATTTTTGGTTCGCGACATTGTCTATCAGAACGTGGGCGGCATTGACCGACTGGCGCGCCTGTACCAACCGGCCGGAAACGGTCCGTTTCCCGCTGTACTACAGATCCACGGTGGTGCCTGGAACAATAAGGACCGAACCGATGGGCAGAGTATCGCATTAGACCTTGCTGCGAATGGCATTGTTGTTCTCTCGATTGATTTTCGCAATGCACCGGAAGCGCCGTACCCGGCATCCCTGGCCGATATCAATCTTGGGGTTCGCTGGTTAAAAGCGAATGCCCGTCAATTTGGCAGTTCCCCGGACCGTGTCGGTGCCTTGGGAACTTCAAGCGGCGGTCACCAGGCGCTACTAACTGCAATCAGGCCGAACGATCCGCGCTATCGGGCATTGGCGCTGAGCTGTAGCCCGGAGATTGATGCCAAGCTTGCGTTCGTCATTTGTGGTTGGGGCGTGATGTGCCCGTATGATCGGTATCACCTTGCTAAGTCCAGGAACTTGACCAACTTGATCAAGAGCCACGAAACCTTCTTCAAGGATGAAGCCGAACAGCGCGAGGCAACGCCGCACCTGATTATTGAGCGTGGTGAGGATGTGTATTTGCCGCCGGCGCTTCAGTTTCAAGGCACGCAAGACCAGTTCACGTCGGTGGAACAGGCTGAGCATCTGGCAAAGGTGTA
>JBPCWB010000175.1:0-4031 GCA_051009955.1 Hyphomicrobiaceae bacterium
CACGATGGCGGCCGCCTGACCGTGCGCGAGCGGATTGACCAGCTCGTCGACGATGCCAGTTTTCATGAGGTGGGGGCGACGGCGGGTCTCGGTGACTACGATGAGAACGGCGACCTTGTATCGGTTATGCCATCGAACTGCGTCTTCGGGCGCGCCCAAATCGATGGTCGGCCGGTCGTCGTTACCGGCGATGACTTCACGGTCCGTGGCGGTTCGGCCGATGCCACGATCCCCGAAAAGAATATTCTCGCGGAGCAAATGGCAGCGCAGTTGCGCGTTCCAATTGTGCGCATCATCGAAGGGTCGGGCGGTGGCGGTTCGGTCAAGACCATCGAAACGACGGGGCGGGCGAACCTGCCCGGCGGTCTTGGAAAATCAACCATTGCCTATCAGCTTCTGGTCGATGCCATGGGCACGGTGCCGGTGGTCGGGCTCGGGCTCGGCTCGGTCGCTGGCCTCGGCGCTGCGCGGCTCGCCGGGACGCATTATTCGGTGATGACCAAGGAAACATCGGCAATGTTCGTTGCTGGTCCTCCGGTTGTCGCGCGGCTCGGTCAGGACTTCAGCAAGCAGGAGCTTGGCGGCTGGGAGATTCAGTGCAAGGCCGGCGCCGTCGACCATGCGGTTGGCAGCGAGGAAGAGGCATTCGCGTGTGCGCGAAAATTTCTCTCGTATCTGCCGTCATCGATTTATGGGTTGGCCGAGCGCGCGGAGAACGCCGACCCCGTCGATCGTCATGATGAAATGTTACTGTCGGCGGTGCCCCGCAACCGGCGCCAGGTCTACCGCATGCGACCGATAATCGAGTCCTTGTTCGATGCCGGAAGCTTCTTCGAATTCGGAACTATGTATGGTCGGCCGATCATCACTGGGTTTGCGCGCCTCAATGGTCTGCCAGTGGCGGTCATGGCATCGGACCCGTTTCACTATGGTGGCGCATGGACGGCCGCGGCGTGCCAGAAAATCGTCCGTTTTGTGGATACCGCTGACACGTTCCAGATCCCGGTGGTGCACCTTGCCGATTGCCCCGGTTTCTTGATCGGTCTGGAGGCCGAGCAGACCGCCGTGATTCGGAACGGCGTGCGCGCCATGGCGGCGATCAACCAATCGAGCACGCCGTGGTGTACGATCATCGTTCGTAATATCTTTGGCGTCGCCGGGGTTTGTCACGCGCCTTCGGGACGGTTCTCCATTCGCTATGCCTGGCCGTCGGCGTGGTGGGGATCTTTGCCCTTGGAAGGTGGTATCGAGGCAGCCTATCGTGCCGAGCTCGATGCCGCCGATGATCCGAAGGCCAAACTGAGGGAGATCGAGGATCGGCTAAACAAATTGCGCTCGCCGTTCCGGACGGCGGAGGCCTTCTGGATCGAAGAGATTATCGACCCGCGCGAGACTCGGCGGCTGCTTTGCGAGTTCGCCGACTATGCCGAGCCGCTGCGGACGCCGGGCCCGCGGTCGTACATGATGCGTCCTTGAGCGCGAGATCCGATATTGACTAAGCCGATGCGCGGTCTTGCAGGCGCTTGAACACACCGCTGGCCGTCAGCAGAACGCGACTGTCCGTACTGACCTGGCCCCGGACAAAGGCCAGGCTGCGCGTGCGACGCACCAGTTCGCCGGTTGCTTCGATGATGTCACCGTTACCGCCGGCGGCGACGAATTCTGAGTTGAGAGAGATCGTGACGTAGCGGTCCTGCAGGACTTCCTTGGCGGTGGCGGCGAGTGCAAGATCGATCATAGTCATCATCAGACCGCCATGGACAATGCCCTGGCGGTTGCAATGGCGGGGTTCGGCTTTGACAATGAAGTGATGGCCGCCGTCATCAAGCCGACGCCAGAAGAACGGCCCGCATCGCATCTCGAACGGATCGTCGGGATCGTAGAGCTGGTAGCCGGATAGCGGTGCGGTGTCAGTTTCATTCATGCGGCAGTGTCCCCTCTGCAACCGACTGTCTGAGTTGCCAGCTGGCGGATGTCCGTTGCACATTAGTCTGCAACGTTCAATCATCTTCCTTCGAATTGACAGGGGGCCTCGCTGGCGATGAGCGACAGGCGGAGCAACATTCTCTTTATTATGTGCGATCAATTGAGATTTGACTATCTCAGTTGCACGGGGCATCCGCACCTTCAAACGCCCAACATTGATTGGCTCGCATCGCGCGGGGTCCGCTTCGACCGGGCCTATGTTCAGTCCCCAATCTGTGGTCCGTCGCGGATGAGCTTCTATACCGGGCGGTACGTGCGCTCGCATGGCTCGACCTGGAATGGCATTCCATTGCGCGTCGGCGAGCTGACGCTGGGCGACCACCTCAGGGAACTCGACATCCGCACGGCGCTTTGCGGCAAGACACACATGGCGGCGGATGAGGAGGGACTGGCGCGCCTGGGTATTGATCCGCAATCAACGATCGGCGTTCTGCAATCCGAATGCGGTTTCGAGCCCTGGGACCGCTTGGACGGCCTGCATCCGGATGGATACGATTTGCCGAGCCACTATAACGACTATTTGCGTGGCCTTCAGTTCGGTGGTCCAAATCCTTGGGAACAGTGGGCGAATTCGGCTGAAGGCGACGACGGTGAAATCCTCTCCGGTTGGCTTTACGAACACGCCGACAAGCCGGCGCGGGTGCCGGAGGAGCATTCTGAAACGCCCTACTCAACAACGCGCGCGATGGAGTTCATCGAGCAAGCAGGCGACACGCCGTGGTGCTTGCATCTTTCCTATATCAAACCGCATTGGCCCTATATTGTGCCGGCGCCGTATCACGACATGTATGGTCCGGATGACGTCATACCGGTGGTGAGAAGCGACGAGGAAAGAGCCAACGCCCATCCGCTGCTACAGGCCTATTATCAGCACAGGTTTTCGCGGGTTTTCGATCGTGACGGCGTCCGCGAGCACATCATTCCCGCCTACATGGGTCTGATCAAGCAGATTGATGACCAGCTTGGTCGCCTGTGGGCGTTCCTCGAGGAGCGCGGCCTGTTCGAGAACACGATGATTGTTTTCACCTCGGATCACGGTGATTACCTCGGTGACCATTGGCTGGGCGAAAAAGAGCTATTTCATGATGTCTCCGTCAAGATTCCGCTGATCGTTTACGACCCGTCTTCCGAGGCCGATGCAACCCGCGGAACCGTCAGCGACGCACTGGTCGAGGCCATTGATCTGGCGCCGACGTTCCTTGAATTTGCCGGAGGCAAGGCCAAACCGCACATTCTTGAAGGGCGCTCATTGCTGTCGGAGATGCGCCTTCCCTGCCAGGATCAGGGTCGCGAGATTGTTATTGCCGAGTACGATTATTCGGTCCGTCGCGCACGCCGGATGCTCGACAAAGAGATTGATGATTGCCGCCTGATCATGGCTTTCGATGGTCGCTGGAAGTACATTCATGTCGAGGGTATGGATCCAATGCTCTACGATCTGCAGTCTGATCCACAGGAACTGAAGGATATTGGACGTGATCCAGTCCATGAGGGTCAGCGTGCGCGACTGCGCGAGGCCATTTTCCAATGGGCGCGCAAGCCGCATGCCCGCGTGACCGCAACCGATGATCAGATCCGAGCGCGGACAGGCGGCGAGTCCAAGAGAGGTATTCTGATCGGCTTCTGGGACAAGGACGATGTTGCGCAAGCTGAACGGGACGGCGAAAGCGGCAATTGATAGGGCTGATCGCTGATATAACAGCGGTTCAAAAGACAGGAGGAGCGCATGACTGGCACGACGGATGATTGGTTGGGATTGGGTGGGCGCGTTTGCGTCGTGACCGGAGCCGGTAGCGGTATCGGGCGTGCCTCGGCTGCGGAGTTTGCCAACGTCGGCGCCAAGGTCGTGCTGCTTGATCGCGATCTGGCATCCTGTCAGGCAGCCGCCGAGGAGATTTCTGCTGCCGGCGGCGATGCTGTGGCCGTGGAATGCGATGTTACCGATGACGCCAGCGTGCGGGCTGCGGCGGAGGCTGCCAAGAGCAAGTTCGGTGATGTCGACGTTCTGATCAACAATGCCGGCATCCTGCGTCCGGGCTCATTGG
>JBPCWB010000176.1:0-10051 GCA_051009955.1 Hyphomicrobiaceae bacterium
TTGTATTCAATGGCGCGGATCATTTCTCTGATGCGCGGTTGAATTTCAGTGCGCCAGCGGGTGCCGTTGAACACGCCATAGTGACCGACGCCGGGCTGGACATAATGGAACTTCTCATCATCAGGAATATTCGAGCAAATGTCATGGGCCGCTTGCGTCTGGCCCAGGCCACAGATGTCGTCGTTCTCGCCTTCAATGGTCATCAGAGCGGTGTTCTCGATGGCCGAACAATCGACCAGTTCGCCGCGATGATACATCCGCTTGTCAGGCAGAGCATGATCCTGAAAAGCCGTCCGTACGGTCTGCAAGTAAAACTCCGCCGGCAGATCCATGACGGCCAGATATTCGTCATAGAACTTGCGATGTTGGGCAACCGAGTCGCAGTCGCCTTTGACAAGGTTTTCGAACAGATCCCAGTGGGCTTTGCGGTGGCGATCCAGATTCATGGTCATAAAACCGGACAGCTGAATGAAGCCCGGGTAAACGCGACGCAGCGCGCCAGCGTTCGGCCACGGCACCGTGGAAATGACGTTCTGCTCAAACCACTCGATCTCCCGTGCGCTTGCCAAATCATTGACAACCGTCGGGTTGCGCCGGGTGTCGATGGGGCCGCCCATGAGAGTCAATGTGGTCGGTTGCGCGTGATGATTGCGTGATGCCATCAGGGCCGTTGCCGCCAGGACCGGGACGGCCGGCTGACATACCGCGATCACATGTGTATTCGGGCCGATCAAGGTGATGAACTCGACGATGTAGTCGATGAAGTCGTCGAGATCAAAGCGGCCTTCGTAGATCGGCACCTGTCGCGCATCGACCCAGTCGGTCATGTAGACCTCATGCTCCGGCAGCATCGCCCTTACGGTTCCACGCAGCAGTGTTGCGTAGTGACCAGACATCGGCGCCACGATCAGAACTTTGGGGTCATTGTGCTTTTTGGCGACCGGCATACTGCGTTCGAAGTGGATGAGATCACAAAACGGCTTGCGGTGCGCTGTGACGATATCGACCGGATATTCTCGCCCGTTGAGAGTGGTGGAATCGATTTCCCAATCCGGCTTGCCGTATCGCCGCGTGATCCCTTCGAAGACTTCACAGGCCGCCGATAACGATTTCCCGAACGGGGTTACCGAGAGCGGGTTGAACGGGAATTCGATTTGAAACCGCATGCCCTTTACCGCCAGGCGCAGAGGCGAGATCATCGCATGAGCAAGTTCGTAGGCATGGTATTTCATTATCGATCTTTCCAATGCGTGTTGCGGCGCACGTATGATTTGCCGCAGTGCAACATTACATCAGGCGACCGTCAAGCGAAGACTACGGACACCAAGCGTCTTAAAGCACACTGCAAGCCGCTGTTGGCGGGATTTGATGCCAGTAAAGCACGAAAACATGTAAATTATCAGCTGCTTAATGTGGCTACCGCATCAAGTTGGGTATTGAACACAACAAATGTATGATTTTTCTCGGATTCATGCGTCTCATGGTCGCTCATTGATCCCTTTACTGTAACTGTTGATTAACGCTGTTCGCACGCATTGCTGACCGCCTTCCTCGCCTGGAACTGTGTCCACAGAGCCCCAATCCGGACTGCTCGCCGGCCCGGAATCGCACTACAAAGTGCAATCGATTCGAAGGGCGGTGAAATAATGGCTGCGGTTGTTGCGACGAGGATTGATGTGGAGCCGGAAGCCGACTGCTTCCTGGGCGTGCGGCGATCGGCGAAGGGGCTGAAATGGTCGGAGCGTTTGTCGCCAGGGTGCATCAACACTGCACTGGCCATCGCACAGCGCTATGATCTGCCGGAGCTTTTGGGCCGCGTTCTGGCGGCCCGCGACGTCACTCTTGAAGATGTTGAGACGTTTCTGGAGCCGTCTATCCGCGCATTGATGCCGGACCCGAGCACTGTTCGGGACATGGATGTCGCTGCGGCCCGCATTGCCGACGCCATAGTGCGCAAGGAAAAGATCGCCGTGTTCGGCGACTATGATGTCGACGGTGCCTGCTCATCGGCGCTGATGCAGTTGTTTTGCGGCCTGCATGATCTCGGATGCCGCGTGTATATCCCGGACCGTCTGCAAGAAGGTTACGGCCCAAACCCGACGGCCATCGACATGCTCGCGGACGATGGTGCACAACTGATCATCACGGTGGACTGTGGCACGACCAGCTTCGTGCCACTGGAACAGGCCGCAAAACGCAGCGTTGATGTTCTGGTCATCGATCACCATCAGGCCGACGAAACGCTGCCACCGGCTGTCGCAGTGGTTAATCCAAATCGCCAGGACGATCTTTCGGGGCTCGGCCAACTCTGCGCGGCTGGTGGCGTTTTTTTGGTCCTGGTTGCGGTCACCCGCGTCCTGCGCGAACGCCAGTTCTATACCCAGTCACCTCCTGATCTTCTGCAGCTTCTCGATCTGGTCGCGCTCGCGACAGTGTGTGACGTGGTCCCGTTGACCGGTCTCAATCGCGCCTACGTGCGCAAGGGCCTGCAGGTCATGCACGGACGGCGCAACACTGGGTTACGTGCCTTGTTCGATGCGGCGGGGCTCAATCAGGCACCGACGCCATACCATCTCGGATTTGTCCTCGGCCCCCGCATCAATGCCGGCGGCCGCATTGGGGATTCAGGCCTTGGCGCCAAATTGTTGTCGACGTCCGATGAGATGGAGGCCGGGCGGATCGCGGTGTTGCTCGACAAGCTCAATCGCGAACGCAAGGCGATCGAGACGGACATGCTGGCGCAGGCGCTGGCGGAGGGCGAGGCTCTGATCGCCGAGGATCCGGACCTGCCGCTGCTCCTGCTTGGTTCCCAGGACTGGCACAAGGGTGTGGTCGGCCTGGTGGCTAGCCGGCTGACGGAACGATATCGGCGTCCATCGTGCGTGATTGCCTGGGACGGCGCCGGTCAGGGCACCGGCTCGCTGCGATCGGTGGCCGGGGTCGACATCGGTCAGGCTGTGCGCGCTGCAACGGCTGAAGGGTACCTGGTCAAGGGCGGCGGCCATGCGATGGCGGCGGGTTTGACCGTTAGCCGCGATCGTCTCGACGATCTGAGCGCGTTCATGGACCGGGCCCTGCGAGACAGTGCGACGTCGGCTCGCGCGGTCGCTGCTCTCGATATTGATGGTGCACTCACTCCGAGGGCGGTGACGCACGACCTCATGGCGTTGATCGATCGCGCCGGGCCCTATGGCCAGGGCAATCCGCAGCCACGGTTTGCGTTCGGTGCGCACATTGTGAAGTTCGCCAAGATCGTTGGCGAAGCACATGTGCGTTGCGCACTTCAGGCCGGCGATGGATCGCGTCTCGATGCCATTGCGTTCCGGGCGGCCGATCAACCGCTTGGCGACATACTTCTGAACTCGGGCGGCCTGCCGGTTCACGTCGCGGGCACACTGAGGCGCGATACCTGGGGCGGGCGCGACAAGCTGGAACTGCTCATCGACGACGTCGCCGACCCGCGCCAGCAGGCTTGAACCGGCGTGACCACATCGGCTCTGGCGGCTGGCCGCATTGGTCGTTTGAGGACTGTGTGGGGACCCGGAGCGCAGCTTCTCACCCGTTTTTGGGCGGACAGATCTTGCGATCAACCGATTGCCGGACCAACTGAAATTCGCAAAGCTGCGCGCGGTCGAGACCGTTACCGCAAGCGCCGCTGCCAGTGATCGAAGAACTCTTGGGCTGTCAAATACCCATCTTCGTTGGCGTCAATCCTTGAAAAGATACGGGGGGATCGTTCCCACTCCGCGGCGCTGACACGGCCATCACCGTCACTATCGCGCCTGCGTACGGCCCGGTAGGGATTTCTGCCACCGACATTGCCTAATGGAGCCGAATTCCGGTCTGGTCTGGGCGTTTCCTCCGACGCAGTCAGCCGAAGCGTCAGGAAGTCCTTGACCAGAGCTTGGGCCGTCCGGGTGGCGGAACGACTATAGAGCCTCTTGTTACCTCCGATATCGGTTCTCAACCGCCCGTTCCTACGCCGGGTTGCCGAAGGCTGATCGAAGCCATGGTAAGTGTTTTCAAGAATCTTCGCACGCAGCACCGCGCGAGCCGCATAGCGCCTGCAGGATCGCACACCTCGTTCCCGGTCACCTTGAATGACGAGTGTCGGGATCATGGCTGCACTGACAACGAGACGCCGGCAGCTGACCGGATAGAGGCTGACAGCGGCCTTGAAGGTTAATCCCGTCTTCGTTGTGTGGCCCTTGCCGGCGAAGGCAATGATGACGTGGGCACCGAGGGAGGATCCGATGACAGCAACTTTGCGTGCGTCAACACCGGGCAGAGTCGCGAGATAGCTGAGGGCTCCAAATGCATCCTGCGCAACGCTTTCCATCGATGGTCGAAATTTCTTGCTACATCGCCGCGCCTTACGTGGCGCGAATGGATCGACATTCAGCGTCACATATCCGAGTTGATTGAGGTACGCAGGCCAGAATTGCGCAAACTCGTAGGTCGCAGGCCCGCCACAGTTCGGCAGAAGCACGACAGCCGGAAACGGACCGTTCCCTTTCGGCTTCGACAGCCGACCACGGATCGTCAGCGTCTTTGTGCGTCCGTCCAGTTGTTCACTAGGGAACGTTACGGTTTGGGAGGCCGCGCGGACTTCGGGGCCGGCAGTCAAAATGCCGGATAGCACTGCCATGCTCAGGGTGATTGTTCGACGCATCTGAGCCATCGATTAATCCTCTAACTTCCTCGGTGCCGACGCCTACGACAGTGTCGTTGTTCAGCCGGCAATGATCGCATCGGAACGGTCGACCGGGTTGCTCAGACCCAAGGTCCCGCAATCGATCTGCGCCACAGCGCAGCGCAAGACCTCGCCGCGAGACGGCCTAGTCCAAACGCTCGAGCGCCAGAGCGGCCGTACACGTTGGCTTGCGGCCGATGAATTGACCCGTTCCCTTGCGCCCAGAGATCTTGCCGGACTGCGTGTTCATTAGCAGGCCGTCACCGTTCTTCACGCGAATGATGAAGTCACCTTCGGCTGAGACCAGCCCAACTTTTGGGAATCGATGATGAGGCGCATCAATCTTCCCCTTGTTCACAGTGACTTCATAGACGATCGGTGCATTATTTCGGCAGCCGGTCTTAGAACTCACAACGACCTTCCAGCGCCCGTCATGGGCATGGCTGTTGAACTGCGCGAAAGGTGATTGCTGCAGCAGTAGACCAGCCACAACAAGGATGGCGAGACCGCCGACAAGGCTCGCAATCCAGCGCCAACGCAGTCTCCCAGCTTTAGAACCAGCCGCCGACGGTGCGAACCCTTGTGCGTGTTCGACGGCGATGTCGCCCGGCACGAGTTGATAGGCCGAAATCGGCTCCGGTATATTTTTGACCGAGTGAGAGCCGATATCCTTGAAGCCTATCGAGAGCTTGTTTTTGACCTGCTCGAACGTGCCGCTGGAAATGCAAATCCCGCCCTTTTCGGCGAGCCCCTCCAGCCGGGCGGCGACATTGACACCGTCGCCGAACAAATCACCGTCGTCCAGCATGACGTCGCCAACATTGATGCCGATCCGCAACCACATCTGGCTGTCAGGCGCCCGTTCGGAATTGCGCACGCGCAAATCTTCCTGGATGGAAACGGCACAACGAACGGCTTCGACGGCACTGGCGAATTCAGCCAACACGGCATCGCCGGCTGTCTTAAAAATGCGACCGCCGTGTTTGGCGATCAGCTCGTCGATCACCTTGAGGTAGGCTTGCAGGGTGTGCAGCGTGGCTTCTTCGTCAGTCGACATCATGCGACTGTATTCGACGACGTCCGCCGCCAGAATTGTGGTCAGTTTTCTTTCTACACTTGCGTCCGCCATTGTGCTGCGTGCCCGCTTGAGGCTTGATGCATAGAGCGATGTCCAATGTCGCCATCAAACGCGCTTGGCCATCCGATGTCAAAGCCGGTGATCGGATTGGGGTTCGCCAACCGATGCCAATGAAAACGGCGTCAACTTATCCGGGCGTCAGTTTAAGCGGCGTGGCGGCCGTTGGGTGCAAACGCAGCTCAATATCTGAACATTGATGTCGGGTCAGTGCGATCGATTGCGCCGCCTGACAGCAGGCGTGCGGGTTGGGCCGGCATGCCTTGGTGATGCTGGCTGAGCTTCTGACCGGTCAGCTCCAGCGCACGGCTGGCGCGTCAAACCGGCGTGAGCGGACCATATCAAGAGAGTGCGGTTCACTGCGCCCGCCAATTTGAGCACTATGAATGCCCGGCAAGGAAGAGAACGGGCGGCGTGACGGAACAGCTGAATATGACCCGCAATTGCGCTGCAACAGCAGCAGACGCAACCGGCCAAACATTAGCGCTCATGGTGGTTTAGCTCGACATTTGTGCTACAACTCAGGCCCCAGAACGATTGCGAGGTGCCCTCCGCCACGCAATTCCTCGGCCCATGCGGCTTGGCAGGTGAGCGTGACTGCGGGCATCCGTCCCGGTATCATCACCAACAGGCCTTGCAAGCAGCCCAAAACACACGTATATCGACCGGCCAGCGCTCCCTTCGTCTATCGGTTAGGACGCCAGATTTTCAATCTGGAAAGAGGGGTTCGATTCCCCTAGGGAGCGCCAGTGTTTTTCCTGATGACCATTTCAAAGTGCAACAAAAGTGCAACCTCTTGACAGGCAATTTCAGCTTGGCAGATCACTGTCCTTGGGCTCTTTGACATTGTCTAAAATGCACGGATGCGACGCGCTGAATGAGGCGGCAAGGGGTCAGGCTAAGCCTACGCGGCCAACCACACAGAATGATGGGTAGGTGCAGTGCGCTCGAAGAAGTAGTCTGGCACCTGGTCCGGCAGGTCGTACGAACGCACACGTGGCCGCACAACATCTGTCCGCTTGGCAGCCAGGCATCGAGGATCATCCAACGGCAAGTCGATCAACCGGCCCTTGATGCCAGCACGACTAAGCGCAGCAAACAGAGCATTCCGGCCAATCTTCACCGGCTCCTTTTGAGTTGAGTTGAACATCGCATTGAATTGCCGGACCAGGTCTTAAACGCCTTCCCGATCATGGGTCCCCGCGTGTCCATTGGCTACGACCCAATCCAAGAAGACCTCGAGGAAGGCATCCTCTGTATTCCTAGTGGTCACGCCCGGGCGCTTGTTTGTGTCACCCTTTGTCTGCACAGGCACGGGTGAGATTTTGTGCGCGAACGACAGAAGCTTAGGAGAGTGTTCGTGTCCATCTTGTCTGACCGGATCCAGCCTGTTCGCGAGCCAGCAGATCGCAGCACCGAATGCTCGCAGCCTTGCTGCTAACCAGAGTCGAAAAGGGGATGTCACGGACGGCTTTCACATGGGCGTGAGATGCCGCAACTCGCTCACTTGTGCAAGCGTCAAACTCCACCGGCCGACGATCTTTCTCGGCATCTCCCAACGGAAACGCTTCACCGACGTCTTCAATTTTGCGCGGCATCTTCATCCCCTCGACTCCCAGCCCGGATATTCCTTGCGCAAGTGGTCGTGCACCGTTTTCCAGGCTTGCACGTAGCGATCCTGCGCGAAACCAACAAGGAGGAGGCTCGCCATAGACTGCACCGTGCAGCCGATGTCCGGAATGTCATCCGTCTTGGAATGAGCTTCCGCGAGGATCATCAGCGCTTCGTCGAGGCGCAGGCTGGTCATGGTTCACCTCTCGCTCAGGATGCCGCTCCTGACCCAATTATGCATCGAACTCCAAACTGGAAATCGGCTTGATACTGTCGTCGATAACGATCGAGCCCTGTGCAAGTGGTTCGATATCGCGATTGTCAACGGTATGCGCGCACTCGATTGCTTCACGAAAAATACCAAACCACATCTCCAGTTCGCACCACTGAGCAGCGCTTGGTGAACCACTGCACGTTTTGCACACGTTCGCCGCGCCCTGCCCAGAGCAGGAGAATGGGAGGCATTATGCCAAAAAGGAGAAGTCTCGGACGTGCTCTATCATCTCACCCGTGCGGTAAGTCACGGCCTTTCAATCGCACGAGTTGACGAAAGGACGGAGATAATTGATCGAATGATGTCGGCCATAGCCATCAACGTCTGCGACTGGAACACTGACAAGGCGGCAAGTCTTGATCATGGGCCCGACGCACTGAAGGCAAAGCTGCTGCAGACCATCAATGACTTCAGTGAGTACGACCATGTCGAAGGCGAGCGCCAGGAGGTCGTCACTCCTGACCCTCTATCGTCAAAGCGGTGATCAATGTGCGGAAGCACAGTCGCGGTGACGGATGGTCATGAGCCTACCAGAAAGAAGGCGGCTTTGAAAACCGCTCAGAGTTATAGATTTCAGCGGTGAGGGCATCATTCGCGGTGCCCGATCCGCTGCAATCACGCAGGCCGACCCGGAGTACCACGTAGAGGTCGTCCATCGCAACGACGTCCGGATACAAGCGGCTTGACGAGAAGCAGCAAATCAGCGATCCGCGTCAAACGTGTGCGACGGAAGGGCGCCAACCATGGCCGAAGAGAACAACCAACCAACGATGGACGAAATCCGCGAATGGCTGGCGTTCCATTTGAGCAAGGCCGAAGATGACATCAAAAAGATCGCTCGTGGCGTGCGAGACGAATTCATGATGGCCAACGCTCGTGGCTCGCGTATGCTGTTCGCAATCCACGAAAAGGTTACGCCCCGGTTCGAAAGCGCAATCGACACCGTGTTGAGCGAGGTGCCCCGCATCGAAAGACTGGCCAAACTTGAGCGTTCAGCGATTATGCCAACAGTCGAAGAGATGTTGCAGGAATTCGCCTTGAATGTCCGCGAAGCCTTCCCAGTCAACAGCGCGTTCGGTGACAGCGACGCACCGCTGAAAGACATCTTTCCCAAGCTGGATGAGCATGTGAGGTTCGCATTGCGACATTTCAAGAATGGACTACTTGCTCCAATGGAGTCAGCCGTGCCGCTATCAATGACGCATAACGAATTCACCGTTGGAACAATGTACGGCGGCAACGTTCAGCAGAGCGGATCGGGCTCGACGCAAACACAAAACGTTGTGTTCAATTCTGATCGAGTGCATGAGCTTTTGGCCAAGCTCGACGAATTGATCGAGGCGGTTGACGAGGTTGGCGAAAAGGCCGTGCTAACGGCCCTACGGACGGCGATACAGGATGAAATTGACAAGCCTGAACCGGACGCAAGCCGTTTGCGGACATTCGTGGGCAGCATTCGCCCAATCGCAGAAGGCATGACTGGCAATCTGGCTGCAGCCGCGGTCATTCAAGCAATCGTCGCACTCTTCGGCGCATAACGGAATCAGCGTACGTCCGCCCGGTCTTTCCCTCAATCGGTCGGGCGCCTTTGTGTCTGCAACACTTGCGGGCTGCTGATGTAGTACCGCAGTGAACACTTGCCAGAATCGGCCAAATCAAACAGTACCGCTCTTAGATTCAACTCAACTGAGGGCGAATAATGAGTGAACTCGGCAAAGTGAATACTTGGCTCCAAACCGCAATGGAGCGGCACAATCTCGGATGGAGCGAAGGGCCAGATTGGATCGGTGGGATCATGCTGAACACGAAGCAGAACATGCTCTGCGGCACGCTCGTCTGCCATGACACAGATACCATTGAAGACATCGGCCCGAGTGGTACCGAGCGAGACTTCTATTATGAAGCTCTCCACGTCGCCGAGAACTGGCCAGAGGTCGCTGAACGCGACTGACTTCAGTCGCTGACGCGGGTTTCAATGTTCTGGTCGGATCACGGCCGTCAAGCTTCCGATCTGCTCCCCATCTGCGCTTCCGGCCATCGCGCCAGTTCCGTGCTATAGTTGTACAATGTGCGACTGAAAATGCGGCTCCTGGGAACTTGCCGTGGCGAAGAAAGATCGGCCATCGGTCAAAATTGATGACCTGATGAAGAGGCAACTCGATGCCTTCAGAAAAAGGTTTGGACGGGACCCATGCTCAAATGAACCATTGTTCTTCGATCCGG
The DNA here is from genome assembly GCA_051009955.1 of Hyphomicrobiaceae bacterium. Lineage (GTDB taxonomy): Bacteria > Pseudomonadota > Alphaproteobacteria > Rhizobiales > Hyphomicrobiaceae > Tectiglobus. The sequence goes on from JBPCWB010000176.1 coordinate 9,937, forward strand.
ATCACGATGGCCCAGACCCTATCCCCCTGACTGAAGGCAAGTTAACCGGCGATACGCTGAAGGCGATGCGGGAAGCTTCGGTGCCACCCCAGATCATTTACGCCTACAAACGCAC
>JBPCWB010000177.1:0-2717 GCA_051009955.1 Hyphomicrobiaceae bacterium
CGTCCTCGATGCGATATCGAAAGGTGATCTCGGCAGGATTGCCGTTACCTTCATCGAGTGGGGTGACGATTATAACCAGGACGTCGTCGTGCCCTGGACCATCATCAAGGACCTCGCCAGTGCGAAGAAATTCGCGACGGATCTCCTTGCCGCCCCGCGCAAGGCCTACGGCTCCAACGCCATTGGCCAGGCGATCGCCACCGCGCAGGACCAGATCGAGAAGAACGACATCGCCGGCCATCGCAAGGTGATCGACCTGTCGGGTGATAGCGCCAACAACTGGAACGGCATGCCTATCGAGGAAGCCCGCAAGCGTGCCGTCGCTGCCGGGATCATCATCAACGGCCTCGCCATCCTGTGTCGCGCTGACACCTGCAGCGGCCGTCCGGTCAGCTACGATCTCGAGAAGGCTTTCGCGACGCGCATTATCGGTGGGCCCGGCAGCTTCGTCGTGACGGTCGACAGCCCGTCGAGTTTTGCCACGGCCGTGCGCCGCAAACTCATCCTCGAACTCGCCGCCGGCCCGCGGCAGCGGCGCGTGATGCAGTGAAGTGTGGTTGTCGCCCGCACTTGCGGCCGGCAGGCAGCAACCATTGCGATCGTTGCACTATGCTGCCTCGGGTGTATTCCTATTAGGAGGACAGAATTGGCATCAACAAAGATTCCTTCAGATACGTACGACAATGACCAAGTACCAAGAGAAGACGGAACAAGCGCTATCGTCGGGTCGACTCTGGCGCGCCAAAGAAATTCTGCAGGGCCGTCTCGCGGACGCCGGCTACAATTGTGCGCTCTTCCTGGAATACGGCTCTGTGCTGAGGCAGATGGGCGACTTGAGAACAGCAGGGAAGTACCTTTTCCTGTCAGGTGATCGTTCGCCGGAGTCGAACGAGTGCATCACCATATTCACGGACAGGGACTGCAAGGGACCTTTCTCCAACTTTTGGAAGACCATGCCGAAAGCAGCGCAGAACGCGCCAAAGCCGGAAATCCCCCAACTGGTACTCGATGAGCTGGTCGCGCTTGGATTTCACAAGTCCGAGATCAATTCCACATTGGACGCGATCAGCACGGAACTCGCAGAACGAAAAGGGCGCAGGAGCGAATACTACAGCAGCGGCAAAGTAGATTGGGTGGGTTACGCGTTCATCTCAGTGATGTTGCTGCTGCTGTTGGGGCTTCTCTATCAGGCCGTTGTCGGGCTGATTGCTCTCAGCCGTTTAATTCTGGGTTGGTTGACTGGCTTTGTCTAATGTGGCCGTCGCTCTTTGGTTGGAAACAGATGCAGGTGCGCAATCGGGCACCTCACCTGGTCGTCATTGCTCGTCCGGATGCAACAAACTCGACACAAGTTCTTCCGCCTCCCGCACCGATATGCCGTCCCTTTGCGCGATCGCAAGTGGATGTTCGGTCGGTTCAACCTCAACCGTGGGTCTTAAGAAGTCATCACGCAAATGGACCATCGTCTTGAGATTCAGCGTGTTGGGGTAGAACGGAAGTTGAGTGTTGAGCCAACCGAAGAACGGACCAACTTCGGAGCGCTTTTTTTGCTCATATGTCTCAATCCATTTCTTGAAGCTCTCCAGGCTTAAGCTGCACCATACGAGCCAGACGAATGGCTCTGACAAGGAGTGCACACGAACCTGCAAACATCCACGAACAAAGAACGCTTCTTCGTCAATGACACAATCATCGCTGCCGAGATCGCAGCGCGCGCCGCGCTCCGGCTCGGGGACGGCATAGTAGGAATCCGGCGCATCGGGGCCGAAGCTCGGCATGCCGCGATGCGTCTCTCCGCAAGTCCTGCATTCAAATTCAAACGACATCTAGCCTCCGGCTTCCGAGTAGCAAGGTTCCGAGTGGACAGTAGCGGTTGAAGCCCGAGCAGAAGATCACCCGTCCCGCAGACAATGATGACATTGGCTGAGTGTAGTCAAGGAAACACGATGGAACAACGCGCATGACTCGAGATGCTGGAGATTTTGCCCCGTTCCGGCAGTCGCAGAAACGGGTTAGTCTTCGATAAAACACACAAAGGAGAGCACACATGGATCGCAAGGTGGCGATTGTGACAGGTGGCAGCCGCGGCATTGGCGCAGCGACAGCACGGTTTCTTGTCCGCGACGGATGGGCTGTCGCGATCAACTATATCGCCAACACAGCCGCGGCCGAGGAGGTCGCAGCAGCGCTCGGTGGCCAGGGCGGCGAGACCATGCTGGTCCAGGCCGACACATCATCCGAGGCCGATGTCACGCGCATGTTCGAGGAGGTCGCGGCCAGGTGGAGCCGGCTCGACGGCCTGGTCAACAACGCCGGCATGGTCGGACCGCGCGGCAAGCTCGAGGCCCTGACCCTGGACGCCATCGAGCGCGTGCTCGCGGTCAACGTCACCGGCTACATGCTGTGCGCGCGCGCCGCCGTCCGGCGCATGTCGACCAGTCACGGCGGCAACGGCGGCGTCATCGTCAACGTCTCGTCCGGTGCCGCCCACCGCGGCGGCGCCAACGACAACATCCTCTATGCCGTTTCAAAGGGCGCGGTGAATTCGCTGACCATCGGGCTGTCACAGGAGGTCGCCGGCGAGGGCATCCGCGTCAACACCGTCGCCCCCGGCCTCACCCGCACCGACATGCCGAGCCCTGACGCACTGGCGACACACGGCCCCACTATACCGATCGGACGGGTCGGCGAGGCCGAGGAAATCGCGCAAGGCATCG
>JBPCWB010000178.1:0-4609 GCA_051009955.1 Hyphomicrobiaceae bacterium
TGGCCGACGAAGCGACGAGCAATATCGATGACGCAGCGATTACGCCCGCCGTGATGTTTGCATTTCAAGCCGGCCTTGCCGCAATTTGGAAATCGATCGGCATCAAGCCAGAGTTCGTGATCGGGCATAGTTTTGGGGAAGTCACAGCCGCATACCTTGCCGGTGGTCTCGACGTCGACGAAGTCGCCAGACTTGTCAATCAACGCGGCTTGATCCGCCATGCCGTGAACCGGCGCGGAACGATGGCTGCGATTGGGTTGAGCCCGCACGCGGTGCAACAATATCTCCCGAGAGACGGCAGCGTCGAAATCGGAGGTTTCAACTCTCCGCATATGATCACGCTGACCGGAGATGAACAGTCGATCGATACCATGATTGACGCCATACGTGCCGACGATCCGAACGTACTGACGCGTAAGCTGGCGCTTGATTTTGCCTACCACTCAAGTTGGTTTGAACCGGTTGAGGAGTTGTTTAAGAATGAGGTGGGCCAACTGACGACGGCACCCCCTCACATACCGGTTGTCTCGACAGTAACCGGCCAGCTCAACGACCAGTTTGATGCAAACTATTGGTGGCAGAACCTGCGCCAACCGGTTCGCTATCAGGCCGCCATCGAAACGGCGCTCGACCTGGGTGCCAACGCGTTCGTCGAACTGGGACCGCACCGCACCTTGTCGAGTCTTACCGCGGGCTGCGCTGCCGAAGTCGGAACTGCCGTGACGACCATCAGCACGCTCAATCGAAACTGGAACGACTTCGTCGCGCTATCGATCGCCATTGGTGAGATGTACGTCGTCGGCTTCGACATTGACTGGAAAAGCCACTTCCAGACAGATGGCCGCAATGTCGATCTACCGCTCCAACCATGGATCAACCAAGAGTTTTGGAGCGAGCCGGAAGAAGTTCAGGATGTACTCAGACCAACATTCTATCATTCGTTACTCGGAACACGCGATCGGGCACCCGAACCGGTGTGGACCAATGAAGTCAGTCTGTCAGATCACACCTATCTCCAGGACCACATGATTGGCGGCAGCTGTGTTTTCCCGGCGGCTTGCTATGTTGAAATGTTCTACGCCGCCGCATGTGATGTATTCGGCGCGAATCAGATCGAGTTTCGCGACGTACGATTTGCCGACGCCCTTTACCTGGAGCAGACCGCCGAAACATTTCTCAAGACGTCATTCAATGTGGAGCGCGGGATACTACGCATATTCTCCCGCAATCGCGGGTCGGGTCGTGAATGGCGCCTTCGCGCGCAATGTCGAGCGATGACCCGAGACCTCTCAATGCGGCCTGCGGTCGTCCAGGAGAACCGTCCAGCCCAAGGCATCGAGAATTTCTACCTGCTCGCGCGCGATGCCGGTTACAGGTATGGCAAGTCCTTCAGGTGTCTCAAGACCCTCGCAATTGGCTCAAAGCATGCGTCTGGCTCGGCAAGCCTGACCGGCAACATTTCGGACCGCATCGAACAGATCAAACTTGATCCGCGGTTGATCGACTCATGCTTGCAGCCGATGATTGCGTTGCGCAACCTGCAAGAGAGAGGTCGCGATACAGCAGGTCAGTCTGTGTTCACTCTGCCCGTTTCAATTGACCGCATCCAGATTACTGGGCCGGTGACGGAAGAGGCGCACTTTGAATTGGCGTTGCGAGACGAATTCACAAACAATAATCGAGCGTTTGACCTGAACATCGTAGACCGCGGCCAAAACCCGGCGGTGTTCTTCAAGGGGATCCGCACGACGACAGATCGAAGGGATGACGGAACGACCGGCGATCCGAGTGAGAAATCCATCATAGTCGAAGATTTTCGATCCCTGGATATTGACACAGAAGATCACATCGCAGAGCCAACGCAGCGTGTTGTTCTACTCGGCGCCGAAGGCTGCGACGTGATTGCCAGTGTTGTCTCCACCTATCAGGACATCGGAGCCAAAGTCGAATTGCATGCGATGAGCAGCGATAGGGTGCCGACTTCCAGCGCCTTCCTGCCGGCTATCGATTCGTTTGTTAACGGCGACCCCCAGTGTGTCGCCGTCTACGGCATGGGTCTGTCCGCTCGCGCATTATCGGATGATGAGATCGGTTATCAGGTCGTTCACCAAAGCAAGACATTAATCGCTTTTGGCCAGGCGATCGCGGCGCGAAGGACGCAACTCTCAGACAAAACGATTGTTATCGTGACGGACCGTGCACGCATGCCTGCCAGCGGTGAGGCGATCGACAAACGTGCCGTGTTGCAGTCAACGCTCGCCGCCATTGCCAGAACGATTGCGCTGGAGTGCCCTACGGTCAGAATTCGGATCATTGATATCGAGCTGGATTGTCCGGTCGGTGCAAAGAATGGGCTTCAATTCATTGATCTTGCAACACGTCATAGTGAGGTGATTGTCCGGAATGGAAAGGCGGTTGCACCATTTCTGCGTTTCAAGGACCGACACAGTTTGCAGCGTCGCAGGTCGCCCGCCCGCTCGCTAGGAATTGCAAACACATTTGCACTCCGATTGGCGCGTGGCGGTACCATGGAGCAATTGGCCTGGACGACAGTTCCGCGAAATGGCTTGGGACAAGAAAAAGTCAGAGTTCGGGTCGAGGCCGCCGGCCTAAATTTCAGAGATGTTCTCGCGGTCAACGGGATGTTGCCGGCAGACGCTGAACGTGGTGAAGCACAGCAGTCGCTCGGATTGGAATTCGCTGGCGTCGTAAATGAGACAGGGGAAGCTGACAGTAATTTTTGCAAAGGTCAGCGCGTATTTGGATTGATGCGCGGCTCACTCCAGAGAGAGATTTGGTGCGATCGGAACTGTGTTTTTGAAACGCCAAGCTTCCTGTCAGATGCCGAGGCGGCATGCCTACCATCGGCCTATTTGACTGCCCACTATGCATTGCGCAAGGTGGCTCAAGTTGCTTGCGGCGAATGGGTTCTAATCCATAGTGGCGCTGGTGGCCTTGGATTGGCTTCAATTCACGTGGCCCGCAGAGCCGGCGCGCGAATCATCGCCACCGCCGGAAGCGAAGATAAGCGCAACTATGTCACAAACATCGGTGCTGATTACGCGCTGCCGTCGCGCTCCCTCGATTTCTCCGATTCGGTACTTGATATCACTGACGGGCGGGGCGTTGATGTCGTCCTGAATGCGCTTCCGGGGGACTTCATCGAGCTTGGACTGGAAAGCCTAGCGCCCTTTGGTCGGTTCTTGGAACTTGGCAAGCGCGATGTCTACGCTGACCGATCTCTGGGGTTGAAAGCGCTTCGGCGCAACGCATCATTCCACGTCATCGACGTTGCCGCAATGATTGATGAAATGCCGGCTCGCGTGAATGACTTGATGTCGAATGTGTTGGCAGAGTTGAAGGCAGGTGACCTGCCGCCATTACCCGTAACTTCTTTCGAAGCGCAGCAAATTGACGAGGCATTCCATTACTTTGCTTCCGGTCAGCACATCGGAAAAATTGCCGTAGACTTGAGCTCGCCGGACTTGCAGCTATTTGCCAGTGAGCCCCAACAGCTCCAGTGCGATCCACATGGGACGTATCTCATCTCCGGCGGCGGAAGCGGTGTCGCGAGATCCATCGCCAGGTTGCTGGCAGGCCGGTCAGCCGGACGCGTTCTGCTTGCGTCACGCACTGCACAGAATGTTGCCTCCTGTAGCCGATCGGATGCCGTCGATTGCAGTCGGAACATTGCAGCTATTGCGTTGGATGTGACGGACAAGGACGCGGTATTTGCGGCGGTCCGGGACATCGAGAAGAGCGGTTATCCTTTGCGCGGAATTATTCATGCAGCCGTTAGTTATGACGATGCACTCCTGCCTGACATGACGGAAGATAAAGTCGACAGCGTCGTTGGCCCGAAGGTACTGGGCGCACTCAATCTGACGAACGCGGTTATCGCGGCCGGCAGCCAGCTCGAATTCTTTGTTTCATTTTCATCCATGGCACAGGCAACCGGCTGGCCAGGGCAAGCGAATTACGCAGCAGCGAATGCCTTCTTGGAGTCAATGGCGCATCTTCAGCGGCGACTGGACATACCGGGGCAGTGTATCAATTGGGGTGTTTTTTCTCAGTCCGGACAAGTCTCGCGAAATCAGCGTCTGCAGAGCTATATGCAAACATCCGGCTGGATCGGGATAGACGACGCGTCCATTTGCGATCGACTGTTGGATATCATCGCCAGTGGCGAAACGGTTGTATCTGTTGCGCAGGCCGATTGGGACAAGATCGCCGACAATCACAAACCATTGCGTGATGGCGGGCGCATCACTGAGCTGATTCAATCCGCTCATGGTCAAGCAACAGACGATGCGTCACGTTTCGTCGGCAGACTTCCCAAGGCTGACCGTCAGAGATTTCTGGAAAGCGTTGTTCGCGAGGAAGTTGCGGCGATCGTGCGCGTCGATCCAGAGCGGATTTCTGATTGCGTCACTCTCGATGATGCGGGAATTGACTCGTTGTCGATGTTTGAATTGCGCATCCGGCTTGAACGCAAGGCTGGATGTGAAATTCCGCTCTCCCAGTTCGTGGAAATAGGCACATTCGACGAGCTGACGGAGCTAATCGGCAACCTGCTTGTGGAATGTGATCCGGAAAGCCACTAAGACGG
>JBPCWB010000179.1:0-8806 GCA_051009955.1 Hyphomicrobiaceae bacterium
ACGGGTGGGTGACCGAAAAGTTTGCGCCGTAGCCAATGGTTTCTCCGATATCGGTTTGGTGCATTTGCAGGGTGCGGGCAGAGAAGGTAACCATGGCCGACATCGGGTGGGGCGCGCCACGGAAGGCGCGCCCGCCATAGAGTGCTATGCCCGGACGGACCAAGTCGTAGTGAAAATCCTGTCCCAGGAAGACGCCACCGGAGTTGGCCAGGCTGGCCCGTGAGTTTGGCAGCAACTGACGAAGTTCATCAAACAGTTGCCGCTGCTCGCGGTTCATTCCCGTGCCCGGCTCGTCGGCACAGGCCAGGTGACTCATCACCAGAGTCACGTCGAAATCGTCGAGCGGACCCGCAGTCGAGTTTAGACCGCGATACTCGTCCGCAAGAATGCCGAGACGGTGCATACCGGTATCAACGTGCAACGCCGCCGGATAACGACGGTTACTCCGGCGGCAGAACTCGGCCCATTCCACCACTTCCGGGACGCTGGACAGAACCGGTGTCAAATCGAATCCCGCATAGTGTTCACAGGCTCCTGGCAAGAGACCGTCGAGAATGAAGACCTGAGCGCCGGGTTGGACCGCGCGGACGCGCCGACCTTCGCCAAGAGTTGCAACGAAAAATGTGCGGCAACCCGCATCCGTCAAGGCCGTCGACACTTCCTCGAGCCCGAGCCCATAGGCGTCAGCTTTGACGATCCCCGCGCACTCGGCCGGACCCGCAAGTTCGGTCAGCTTTTTCCAATTGGCCGACAGCGCATCCAAATCAATTTCGAGAACCGCGCGCGCATCCGCCGGTGCGCTGGCCATGACTGCCGTGTCCCTGGATGCACCAACCATCAATCATTCCCCTCGCGCCTATTCCAATCGATCCGGCAGACGCTGGTCATGTGCGAGATTGCCAAACCGCGTGTACATGCTTTCGAATGAGAGCTGGACCGTGCCAACAGGTCCATGGCGCTGTTTGCCAATGATAACTTCGGCCTTGCCTGCGACCTGGCTCATCTTCTGGAACCAATCCGTGAACTCGGCAGTCCCCTCGTTCGGTTTGGTTCGTTCGACGTAGTATTCTTCGCGGTAAACGAACATCACAACATCGGCGTCCTGCTCGATCGATCCGGATTCTCTCAGGTCCGACAATTGTGGACGCTTGTCCTCGCGTTGTTCGACTTGGCGGGACAGCTGCGACAAAGCGATGATAGGAACTTCCAGTTCCTTCGCCAAGGCCTTTAGACCGGTGGTGATCTCGGTGATCTCCTGCACGCGACCTTCACCGGAGCGCTTGCCTCCCGAGAGAAGCTGCAAATAGTCGACAATCAGGAGCCCCAGTCCTCGCTGGCGCTTGAGCTTGCGTGCCCGCGCTGCAAGTTGCGCAATCGAAATACCCCCGGTCTGGTCAATGAACAACGGGGCTTGCGACATCACCTGGCTTACCTCCACCAGGCGCCGGAATTCGTCCTCTGTAATCATGCCACGACGGATCTTTTCCGACGGGATTTCCGCCTGCTCCGACAATATCCGTGTGGCCAACTGCTCCGCGGACATCTCCAGTGAGAAAAATCCGACGCAAGCTCCATCAACCACCTTCTCGGTTCCGTCAGGCTGTGCTTCCGCGCGATAGTTCTTGGCAATGTTATAGGCAATGTTTGTGACCAGCGCCGTCTTTCCCATAGACGGCCGCCCGGCAAGAATAATCAGGTCCGAACTCTGGAGGCCACCCATACGACCGTCGAGGTCCGTCAGGCCAGTCGACAAACCAGATAGATGTCCGTCGCGCTGGTAAGCGCTGTTGGCCATCTCGATTGCTTGTGTCAGAGCATTGGCGAATTCAACAAATCCCTGACCGTACTTGCCGCTTTCGGCGAGTTCATAAAGACGGCCTTCGGCTTCTTGGATCTGCAACTCGGGTGGCGCATCGACCGGCGAGTCGTAAGCCGTGTTCACCAGTTCCTCGCCCACGACAATAAGAGAGCGTCGCACGGCAAGGTCGTAAATCGTACGCCCATAATCTCTTGCATTAATAATCGTCGTCGCGCTGGCTGCCAGTCGACCGAGATACTGGGGTACCGTCAGATCCTCGGCAATCGGCTCGGCGTTCTCGAAAAATGTGCGCAGTGTAATCGGCGTGGCTTGCTTACCGGCCTGAATCAGTTTGGCCGCAACTTCATAGATTTCCTGATGGATCGGTTCATAGAAATGCAACGTATCCAGAAACCCGGAGACCCGGTCAAGGGACTCATTGTTGACCAGGATAGCGCCGAGCAAAGCCTGCTCGGCGTCAATGTTGTGGGGTGGCTGCCGAAAGGACAGCGGCTCGCTCGACTGGGCCTGAGCCTTGAGCTGGTCGGCAAGCATGAGGGGCGTGGCTGAATCTGTCATGGCGGCACCGTAGATGATTCACCGACGACCGCGTCGCATCCGTTCCGCCCTTGTGCACCTAAGCTCCCCGTAATGCACACACGACGACTTAAGAGTTGAGTTGTGTGCGAATCAGACGTGCCAAATCTCAGGCCCTGCTTTCACTGTCATCGGCAACCTCGCCGTCAGCGACATCGCCAGCGCCGCCCTCGTCGCGGTCATCGCCCAATTCGGCATCCGGATCAAAAGTCTCGATTTGAGGATTGTCATCCTGAAGCACAGTGACGTCCTCACCGCGTGCTTGGCGCTCCGCCTCGTCGTCTGACCGCGCAACATTCATGGTGATCTCAACCGACACTTCAGGGTGCAGACTGACGCCCACCGGATGGACACCGAGCGTCTTGATGGGTTGCTGCAACTCAATCTGGCGCCGATCGAGGCTGAAGCCGCCAGCGCTGATGACGTCTGCAATGTCTCGTGTCGACACTGAACCGTAGAGCTGGCCGGTGTCACCTGCTTGGCGGATGGCGATGAACTGTTGGCCGCCCAGGCGCTCGCCAATAGCTTCGGCCTCACTGCGTGCTTCAAGATTCCGGGCTTCCAGTTGAACGCGCTGTTTCTCGAATTCTGCTCTGTTTGCCTCGGTGGCGCGCAAAGCCTTGCGCTGGGGCAACAAAAAGTTGCGGGCATAACCGTCCTTGACCGTAACGACGTCGCCCATTTGACCGAGTGATCCGATGCGCTCCAAGAGTATGACCTGCATTTGGGTTGTCCTTCGTCTGACAGTTGATTGGGTAGGGGGCGCTGCGGATCATTATCCGCCGGGCGAACTGCTCTGGGATCGCCGCAGTGGCGATATGGGTTCGGCAATTCCGATCAATGCGACGATAATGCCGCTGAAGGGATTAAAGAAAACGAGTGCGAGATAGACAGCCACCAGGATCATCATCCGGGCACCGAGACCGCGAGTGATATTGTGGAGGATCGCGAGTCCGACAATCAAGTAGGCAAAGAAGAAGGCACTGGCGAATCCGGAAGCAATCAAGCCCGGGTACCCGGACAGGAATGACAATGCGATCGACAGCACGAATGCGAGTGGCGTTTCCCGTGGTAAAGTCAGCCTCGATAGATCGGGCCATGGCCGCCCGAGGCGGCCGGACGCCTGTGCGATCAGACCGCCGAGCCACATGTTGAGACAAGCCAGCGCCATCCAGAACGTCGCAATGGCGGCGCCGAAGCTTTGTGTCATCACCTTAGCGAACGCATCGAGTTCACTCTCCGTTGGCCCGCGACCTTCGCGGCCCGGAAATGGGATTTGGCCAGCAACGATCTTGTCGACGACTTTGCGTACTTCGGTCTGCAAACCTTCCACGTCGTTGGCTATGGAAAGCAACGCAACCGTCGCCAGTCCACCCGCAATCAGCGCCGATAGACCCAGTATGCGTCCGAGTGGGTACCACTCGATCGCCGGTTGCTGTTGATCGGGACCGGTCGCCGAGACGCGGTTCAGCATCAGAAAGTAGGAGAAGACCGCCATCGGCAAGCCGATGGCCGCCATATGCATGGCCGCCGCCTTGGGTTGGACAGCGATGCCAAGTGCGCCGCCGGCAAACAGGGCCGCCAAGAGCGCCGACTGCCATCCCCAGCCCAGACCAGCAATGATGATTGGTAACGGTGCGAGAAAGACGAGTGCGAACAGCGCAAAAACGGTGCCGCCCTTTGCGGCAGCAACCAAAACCAGGGCCGAGACCAGCCCGGCGCCTACACCGATGAGAAGTCCACTTCGCACGTCTAGCTGTCCCGCTCCAGGGCGGTTAGAGGTCGCGCATGAACAGCGCAACGACCCCAACCTGTGACTTGACCGGCGCGTTACGCACGCCGAAACGACCTACTTGATCACGTACGGCAACAGACCCAAGAATCTTGCAAGTTTGATGGCCTTCGACAGCTCGCGCTGTTTTTTCGCCGACACGGCCGTAATCCGGCTCGGCACGATTTTACCGCGCTCCGAGATGTAACGACCGAGCAAACGGACATCCTTGTAGTCAATCTTCGGCGCGTTATCGCCTGAGAAGGGACATGTCTTGCGTCGGCGATGAAAAGGACGCCGTGCGCCACCTGCTGCTGCCATAACTTAATTCTCCCGCGCTGCTGGTGTCGGCGCTGCACTGTCGCCATCTCTGGCGGGGCGCGAACGGTAGGTTGAACCTCCCTCACGATCGCCGCCACGTGGGCCGCCGCGGTCACCGCCCCTGTCGCCGCCACGTGGGCCACCGCGGAATCCGCCTCCGCGCCGGTCATCGCGATCGTTCTTGCGCATTTGTGCCGAGGGCTCGGTGTCGTGACTGTCCACCTTTATCGTCATGAACCGAAGAATGTCTGTCGATAACCGCATGCGGCGCTCCATCTCCGAAACGATGTCCGAAGGAGCTTCGATATTCATCAACGTGAAGTGGGCTTTGCGGTTCTTTTTGATCTTGTAGGTGAGAGACTTCACGCCCCAGTATTCGGTCTTGCCGACTGAGCCACCATTTTCCTCGATCAACTGCTTGAATTCACTCGTCAGTGCGTCCACTTGCTGCTGCGAAACGTCCTGACGTGCAAGATAGACATGCTCGTAAAGCGGCATGCGATTGCCTTTCCTTTTTTCTCAACTTGTTCCAGCGCAAAGCCCCTAATGCGCCTCCAGGATATCTGCGGCGGGTTGGCCGCGACATCACGTGGAAAGGCTCACAGGAAGACCCAGAAGAGCGGAGACACCAGGGGACGGCACCGTTTGCGCCTGCAGACCGCATTACAATCGCGAACTGCTCCCTGTTCAGCCCCCAGCTGGAACCGACCGCCCCTTATACGTCAATCTTAGTAGATCGCAATCAAAATCCGCTGCGAATCGCGCTGTTGTCGCACCACGCCATGCCTTGACAGAGCGAAGTTGAGTATGCGTATACGCCTACAATTCCTGCAGCAAGGGCGGCCGTGCCGCACAGATCGGACTCAGTCATGGCGAAAGCATTTATCTTTCCCGGCCAAGGCAGCCAGGACGTCGGTATGGGCAAGCTGCTGGCAGACCAGTTCGCCTCCGCTCGTGCTGTGTTTGACGAGGTCGACGACGCCCTGGGCGAAAAGCTGTCCCACATCATCTGGGAAGGCCCGAAGGATCAATTAACTCTGACGCAGAACGCTCAACCAGCATTGATGGCCGTGTCGGTGGCGGTGGTGCGGGTGCTGGACACTGAGTTCGGCGTCAAACTGGCTGATACGGCCAAATATGTGGCGGGTCACTCACTTGGCGAATATTCCGCTCTCGCGGCAGCCGGCACTTTTTCGATCACCGACGCTGCTCGTTTGCTCAGAATGCGTGGAGAGGCAATGCAGGACGCCGTCCCGGTCGGCCAGGGGGCCATGGCGGCTTTGTTGGGCGCTGGGCTAGACGTCGCCCAGACGGTCGCAGACGAGGCCGCGCAAGGCGAAGTCTGCCAGATCGCGAACGACAATGATCCCAGCCAAGTCGTACTCTCGGGAGCCAGGGCGGCCATCGATCGCGTGCCCGAGATCGGAAAGGCCCACGGAGTGCGCCGTGCCATCCCCCTGCCAGTGAGCGCACCGTTCCACTGCGCGTTGATGCAACCGGCGGCCGAAGTCATGGCACGCGAACTGGCAGCTGTGACGATGTCCCCACCGGTTGTGCCCGTCGTCGCCAATGTGACGGCCAGCCCGTTGACCGAGCCGAACGACATCCGCCAACGGTTGGTTGAGCAGGTCACGGGGACGGTCCGCTGGCGGGAATGCATCTTGACCATGGTCGACAACGGTGTTGACTCGTTTTTCGAGATTGGCGCCGGCAAAGTGCTTTCCGGGTTGGTTGGACGCATCCATAAATCTGCGGCGGCAACGGCCATTGGCACACCCGATAATATCGCCGGGGCGCTTGATTCACTTAGATCCTAGCCTGCCGCCGCATGAGTGTGGTTACAACACAAAGGACTACGAATGTTCGACCTGACAGGCAAGAATGCGGTCGTTACCGGGGCAACTGGTGGAATCGGAGATTCAATTGCCCGAATGTTCCATAAGCGGGGCGCCACCGTCACGATATCGGGTCGCCAGCAGGACAAGCTGGAGGCGCTGGCCAACGAACTCGGCGAGCGCGTTCATGTCCAGCCTTGTGATCTTGCTGATCGGGAACAAGTCGGCCAGCTCATTGATCAGGCGATCAAGGCCATGGGCAGTGTCGATATCCTCGTGAACAATGCCGGTCTGACGAAGGACAATCTGTTCATGGTGATGAAAGATGAACAGTGGGATGATGTCATCGCCGTCAATCTCACATCAACGTTCATGCTCATGCGGGCCGCTGCCCGCGCTATGATGCGCGCCAAGACAGGTTATGGCCGGATCATCAACATTTCTTCGGTCAGCGGCATCATCGGCAACCCAGGGCAGGGCAACTACGCGGCCTCGAAGGCAGGCATGATCGGAATGACAAAATCGCTGGCGCGCGAATCAGCGTCCCGCGGCATAACGGCCAACTGCATTTCTCCGGGCTTTATCAAGACGGCCATGACCGATGTTCTCAACGAAAAACAGGTGGCGGGTATTATGGATGCGATCCCGGCGAAAGCGTTCGGAACCCCCGAGGATATCGCCAGCGCAGCGCTTTATCTCGCCAGCGAAGAGGCCCGCTACGTCACCGGACAAACTCTGCATGTGAACGGTGGAATGGTGATGATTTAGAATATCGGTGCACTTGTCGCAGCTCTGACGACAAAACGCGCCGAAATGCAGCGGAATCACGTATTTCCGGTGCTAGCAAACACCCATGAAGTGTGTTAACTGGCGCCGGGTTGAAGAACTCCCAGTTGTGGAACGAATTCACGCATATCACGTAGATCTGGCAGCCAGTCCGCACAGACCAATCGACGACTTGATCCGCATCCTAAGTGGAAATCGGGTGAATTCAATCGACTGAGCGCGATGCTAAGCAAAGGAAACCGAGGGGACTAAATATGAGCGATGTCGCAGAACGCGTAAAAAAAATCGTCGTCGAGCACTTGGGCGTCGAAGCAGAAAAGGTGAGCGACAACGCTTCCTTCATTGATGATTTGGGTGCCGATAGTCTGGATACGGTTGAACTGGTCATGGCATTTGAAGAGGAATTCGGTTGCGAAATTCCGGACGATGCAGCGGAGCACATTCTCACCGTCGGTGACGCGGTGAAGTTCCTGGAAAAGAACGCCAGCGCAGCCTGATCGGGCGTCGGTTTCTGCCAGGAGTCGTGGATTGCGCGCTGCAGTCAGGTCATAAAGCGTCATGCAGCGCGTTACACGTCCCACCGCCCCGCATCTGCCCAACCCGGTGCGGTGACGATGTGTGAACAGCGTAGTTCGGAATAGCCATGCGACGTGTCGTTGTAACAGGTCTCGGTTTGGTCACCCCCGTAGGTTGCGGGGTGGAAGCATCATGGTCTGCCTTGCTCGAAGGCAGGAGCGGAGCGCGCCGGGTTGAAGAGTTTGATGTCTCCGATCTGTCGGCACAGATCGCGTCATTTATTCCCCGCGGCGACGGAAGCGCCGGGACGTTCAATGCCAACGACTGGATGGAACCGAAAGAGCAACGCAAAGTCGATGATTTTATCGTCTACGCCGTTGCCGCCGCCGACCAGGCGATTGCAGATGCTGGCGATCTCGTTCAGACCGCGGAGGACCGGAACAACGCTGGCGTACTGATCGGATCCGGCATTGGTGGTCTGCAGGGCATCGCCGAAACGTCATTGTTGCTTGATAGCAAAGGACCGCGCCGCGTCAGTCCGTTCTTTATTCCGGGTCGCCTGATCAACCTCGCGTCTGGTTACGTCTCCATCAAGCACCAGCTCAAGGGACCGAACCATGCTGTGGTCACCGCCTGCTCCACCGGTGCGCACGCAATTGGAGACGCAGCACGTCTGGTTGGGCTCGGCGATGCCGACGTCATGGTCGCGGGTGGGACCGAAAGCCCGATCTGCCGGATTGCCTTAGCAGGATTTGCCGCCTGCCGTGCGCTGTCCACAAACTACAACGACGCACCGACAAAGGCGTCGCGGCCCTATGACGAGGGACGTGACGGTTTCGTCATGGGCGAAGGCGCCGGCGTCGTCGTTCTCGAAGAATACGAGCGCGCCAAGGCACGCGGAGCGAAGATCTATGCCGAAATAATCGGCTATGGCCTCTCCGGCGACGCCTACCATATTACGGCACCGGCAGAAGACGGTGACGGCGCTTTTCGCTGCATGTCGGCGGCGATCAAGCGCGCTGGCATTGCGCCCGGCGACATCGACTATATCAATGCCCATGGCACGTCGACGCCAATGGGCGACGAGGTCGAGCTGGGGGCCGTCGAACGCCTATTTGGCAATGCCTCAGGTAAAGTCTCCATGTCTTCGACAAAGTCGGCGACCGGACATTTGTTGGGGGC
>JBPCWB010000180.1:0-2943 GCA_051009955.1 Hyphomicrobiaceae bacterium
CCCTGGAGCTGGAGAGTAGTCCCTGGGTGGGGTTTGTGCCTGGGCAACCGGGAAGCCACGGTCTCGAAGGAAAAACTCTACGCGAAGTGTCTTTGGACAATTCCTGGCGTGTCGCTCAACGATGTGACTGAGGTCAAAATCGATCGTTATACCGGCAAGATCGACATTGAAAGCAAACGGTATTCCAGTGGCAATTTAGTTGGGCGTGAAAGGCGGCGAGGGAACTGCAATCCGATATAGGAACTATTGTTTTTGTGCCTCGCAGGATGACGTGCGGTGAGCATTCGACGCCACCGTCGCTGAACTCGGTTGTCCACCGAACCACCGCTCGCGAATATGTTGTGAATTTGTCATTGCGACTTCGTTCGATTCACATGGGAATCGAAGGAAGTCGCATAGCTGCTCGACAGCAGTCACTTCCGGTCAGCAGACATCGCGCGAACGTTTGTGCTCTTTCTGACGTCGGAATTGGTTCAAGTGTGAACGTCAAAGCGACTGGCGAACATCCAGTGCATCCCTTAACCAGTCGCCGATGAAATTGATAGAGAGTACGACGAGCATAATTGCCAGCCCTGGGAATACACCGAGCCACCATGCCTGACTGATGAAACCGCGGCCATCCGCAAGGATCAGTCCCCAGGTTGGCGTATCGGCATCAACACCAAGTCCCAGAAACGATAGGCTGGCTTCGCCAAGAATAGCGTAGGAGACGCTGACCGTCGCCTGTACGATGATTGGAGCCGACGTATTCGGCAGAATGTGGCGGAACAGAATTCGCGCGTGGGAGTAACCGAGTGCTCGCGCCGCATCGACGTATTGTTCTTCTCGTATCGTCAACGTCATCGAACGAGCGACTCGTGCGAAGTCATCAATAAACGCCAATGAAATTGCTGCAATGACATTGAGCAATCCGGTGCCGAAAACGGCGACTAGGTAAACCGCGATGATAAAATTTGGAAAGGCCCACTGCAAATCGATATAGCGCATGATAACGAGGTCGATCCAACCACCGAAGTATCCGGCAACTAGTCCCAGCGTCACACCAACTACCAATGCGATCAGGACCGTGCTGACGCCAATAAACAGTGATATGCGCGAGCCATACAGAATGCGACTGAATAGATCGCGACCGAGATCATCCGTACCAAGCACGTGTGTTGCCGAAATCGAACTCATCATATCCGCCGACATCTCGTTAGGGTCGGCAGGAGCGATCAACGGAGCAAACAAGCCACCAAGAATGAATAACGCCAGTACGACAATCCCAAACTGCGCCTTGCGATCTTTCGCGAGCACAGCGAGAACACGCGACTCGCTCACTGGCCGGTCTTCGTCGATTGTAGCCGCTTCTCGCAGGGCTGCGTCCGTCATCGCGACACCCTGATTCTCGGATCGATTACGCCGTAGAGCAGATCAACGACCAGATTCGAGATAACGAAGAACGCAGACACAACGAGCACCGCACCTTGGACGACCGGGTAGTCCCGATTCAGGATTCCCTCGATGAGCACTCTTCCGAGCCCTTTGATGGCAAATACGTTCTCCACAACAACCGCACCGGAAATTAGCAGCGCAAATGCTATGCCTACCACGGTAATCACTGGGATCATCGCATTCGGCATTGCATGGACCAACATCATGCTGCGTTCGGTCAGTCCCTTGGCAGCGGCTGTGCGCATATAGTCAGCCTTCAAAACTTCGAGCAACGATGACCGGATCATTCGCGCAATCACAGCGGAAAACGCTGTTCCGACTGCTATAGCGGGCAAAATCAAATGCCTGAGCCAGGGCCAGAAACCTTCGTTAAGCGGTGCATATCCGATGGCTGGAAGCCACTGCAAATGGGCAGCGAACACAATGATGAGCAGGATCGCCAACCAGAAGTCTGGCATCGATAAACCAATGAAAGCGAAGAGTGAAACCGTGTTGTCGGCTGCTGAGTTACGCCGCGTAGCCGAGATAATGCCAGCAGGTACCGCGAGCACTATCGCGATGATGAAACCCAACATTGCAAGCGACAGCGTGCGCGGGATCGCCTCTGCCAGTATCTGCGCGACCGGGATCCGGTTACCATAGATCGACGCGCCGAAATCACCCTGCAGGATATTCCAGAACCACTTGCCATATTGCACGACGAGTGGTTGGTCGAGACCCAGCTTGTTGCGTAAGATCGCAATTTCCTCAGGGCCACCGGCATCAGCCAACATCGCCGCGATAGGGTCACCTGGAACCAGGCGAAGCATGAAGAATACTAGCGTTGCCACCGCCCACATGACGACAACGGCGCCAATCAACCGACGTATGAGATAGGTTGTCACGAGAGGCTCCGAAGTTTGACGAAAAGCTTGGACCGGCTAACGCGCCGGTCCAAGCAATATTGCACGGTCAGGAGTTGCCAGCGATCAACCCAGCGTTACGCGGTCGAGGTCATTGAGGCCGGGAATTCGGCTTTCCTGCGGAAAGTTGACAGACTTGTGCCGGACTTGGACGTCGACCGGGTGATAGAGGAATCCGCACGCAACCTTGCTCGACGTTATGGCATTTGCTTGCTGGACGAGCGCACGCCGCTTGTTCAGGTCCGGAGTCACAGCTTGTTGCTCGATCAGTTTGTCCGTCTCCCTATCAGAGAAGAAACCGAATGGGTACTTCTTCTTGTCGCGAGTGCGGCCGTTGAATTTGGACGTCGTCGACATCCAGTCGATGATGCCATCGTCGGGATCATAGTCGCCTCCCGATCCACCAAGACGGAGATCGAATTCCATTCGGTTGAAGTCCTCGATTTGAACCGAAAACTCCTTGGTGACAACCTTGACCTTGATGCCGAGAACTTTCTTATAGATGTTGGCAACGACCAGACCGTCTCGCTTCTCCGAGGGGCGAACGATGAGATTGAGTTCAGGAAAGCCACTGCCACCGGGATATCCGGCTGCGGCGAGGAGATTT
>JBPCWB010000181.1:0-3693 GCA_051009955.1 Hyphomicrobiaceae bacterium
CGTTCGCATCGTGTGAGTGCCGTTCTGGTATTCTCTGTCACGCGTTCATTGGTGACCGGGTTGCTCGGGGTGGTAATTGCGTTCGTCGGGCAAAGCCTGATTTCCCTTCAAACAACAGCTTGGATGATTTTTGGCTTTGTCTATCTCGGAGTCGTTCTGGTCTATCTACTGGGACGATTGGCACTCTTGAAATGGAGCATTGATCTGACCCCTCGTGAATGGACGCTGATGAAAAACCCGATTGCTCTGGGTCTTGCATTCGGATTGTACATTCCAGCATGCGCCGCCCCCTTGTTGCTTGGTCTGATCTTCGTTCTTCTCGGTGCATGGTCTATTTGGTTCGGTCTCTACGTCGATCCGCAGAATTGGTCCGGCCAATGAAAACCAAAAGCAGATTTGCGAGCGTTGCAACGGCCGGCATCACGTTCCAGGGGGGATCGGCCGCCGTTGATTCAGCAACGATCATGGCTGCACTGGTTTATCAGATCTCGGGAAGCAGCATCCTGGTTGGCGCGGTAACGGCCATCCTCCGTTTCGGTTGGCTCATTCCACAACTCATCGTCGGCTATCTGGCGCAGGCGCGCGGTTCGAGTATGCGGTACTACGTCATTGGCGCATTTGGTCGGGCGCTCTGCATTGCGGTGCTCGCCGCAATATTGTTCGTCGGCGCGGATTGGCCCAGTGCGGTTCTCGTTTTTGCTGTCATGGTTCTCTGGACGGCCTACGCATTCGTCAGCGGCATCGTCGCCGTCCCCTACAACGACATCGTTGCGCGATCAGTCCCGTCGGAGATGCGGAGCAGGTTGCTGGCCACACGGTTCTTTGGCGGCGGCGTCCTTGCACTTGGCGTTGCCGCGATTGCGGACCGGCTGGTCGCAAATCTGGAGTTTCCGGTTTCCTATGCAGGGATATTTGGCATGGCCGCGTGCCTGATGTTGGTCTCGTCGGGCGTATTCACGTTCATGGGAGAACCGGAAATCGAACGCGCGACCCAGGTAGAGGCAAAGCAAACGTTCTCCAACTACCTGAAGGAAGGTTGGGTGGTGTTCCGGACGGAGCGGAATTTCCGTCTGTTTGTCTACGCACAGTGGTGCGGCGGGGCCGTGCTCATGGCCATGCCGTTTTATATTGTCCATGCCAATTCATCCGGCATCGCGTCTCAGTATGTCGCGGTTCTACTTGGCGCACAGACCGCAGGCGCCTTGGCTTCCAATCTCCTATGGGGGTGGTGGGGTGACCGGCTGGGCAAAGCCAGCCTTCTGAGAACCATTGCAGCCGGCCGCATATTCCCGCCTGCAGTTATCTTGATCATCGGTTCGACTGCCCCTTCGACCGAGTCAATTCACGTCTACGTATTTGTTTCGCTGTTTTTTGTGCTGGGCGCATTGGCCAACGGCCTAACCATCGCGGTGATCGGCTTCCTCATGGAGATTTCCCCTGATGATCGGCGACCGGCTTACAGCGGTTATTTTAACGCGATGACAGCGCCGGCGTTCACCCTGCCACTTCTCGCTGGGGTCATTGCTGTTGTCTTCGGATTGATCACGGTCTTCGCTATCTCGCTGATTGCTGCTCTCTTGCAATCAACAATCCTGATGCGAATTGATGCGCCCGGCTCGAAGGTCCTGGCGCTGCCTGACGGGACTGATCCACACTAGCCGCGCAGCGATGGTCTGCCGAACTGCTGCTTGCGGTTCTTGCCTAACCCGAACAACACGAACCATTCATTTGAACGTCCGGACAGGGCACCGTGCCATACGCACAAAAGACGCAGCAGGTGCCGCTCGTCGGTCTCAATGTCTTGCCGCACCCCTTACAGAGGTGAATGCCGACTCAGGCGTCGGCAGGCATCACTTCGACAGATGTGTGCCCACAGTGAGGACACGTGATCTCCGATTTCAGCTCGATGGGCTTCTCTGTCTCTTCCATAGTGCAAACACCGTGATGGCAATGAAGATGGCAAGTACCGGCAGCAGGATCATGTCCAAACCGGCCACCCAGGCCGAGAGACCCACAGCACCGAAAAGAACCACGAGCAGCGGTGTGAAACAACAGATTGCCGCCACCACCGTGCCAACGATCCCGATTGAAAGAAGGCGATCTGCCGACATGGGATTGTTTCCTTAGAAAGCCTACGCGGTTCATGTTAATTCCTGTAGCGACTACAGGTTCAAGCCCTTTTTTTTACGATGGACGCAGGA
The DNA here is from genome assembly GCA_051009955.1 of Hyphomicrobiaceae bacterium. Taxonomy (GTDB): domain Bacteria; phylum Pseudomonadota; class Alphaproteobacteria; order Rhizobiales; family Hyphomicrobiaceae; genus Tectiglobus. The sequence goes on from JBPCWB010000181.1 coordinate 2,202, forward strand.
CAATGACATACAGTATTGGCGTGCTGTCCGATCTGACGGGCGTGAACGTCGAGACGATCCGGTACTACGAGAGGGTCGGGGTTCTGCCGAAACCGCCCCGCACTGAAGGCGGCCATCGCGCCTACGATGAGACATTCGCCAGGCGTCTCGCCTTTGTGTCTCGCAGTCGTCGGTTGGGATTTTCCTTAGAGGAAATCCGTTCGCTGTTGGGTCTGGTCGACGAGCACGAATACACCTGCGCAGATGTCAGGGAGCTTACGCTACGACACGCAGCGGAAGCACGGCGCAAGATTGCCGACCTGAGGAAGCTGGAACTGACGTTGAAGGCAATGGCCGCCCAATGCCACGGCGGCCGTGTTCCCGATTGCCCAATCGTGGACGCGTTATTTGAGAGCCGTTCGCAGCGTTGATTTCGGTTTCGCGTCGCCAACCATTGTAACGAGGTGCCGTTGCGAGCGACGTGGCCACTTCCGACTTGATCAAAAACAATGTGCCGTTGAAGACGCACTGTAGCCTCAGGGGAACGAGCCACCATTGGAGGTTATGATGCGACACAAGTTGCTATGTTTGGCCGCTACCGGTTTTGCAGTCCTGCTGTCAGGGATTTCAACGAGCGTGGTTGCTCAGAGAGGACCGGGCTACGGCATGCACGGGGACTATTGGCAACCAGGCTGGATGCGCCGCCATATGTGGGGACGGCGGGGCGGACCGCCAGGAATGCGTGCTCGCATGCAACGTCATTGGACGTTCATGCACCAGGGCGTACCGAAAGCCTATGTGAATGCACAGTCGCCATTAAAGCCGTTAAAAGCGGATATCACGCTGGGTGGGGCACTGTACGCCCAGCACTGTGGTTCGTGCCACGGTAAGTCCGGCATGGGAGACGGCGAAGCAGGAAAATCTTTGACGCCTTCGCCGGCACTGCTGGCTTGGCTCATCCAAAGGCCCGTGGCCGTAGACGAATATCTGCTCTGGACGATTTCAGATGGAGGTGCTGCGTTCAAAACCGACATGCCGGCATTCAAGGATACATTGTCGCGTGAAGAGGTCTGGAGAATTATCGCATATATGCGCGCCGGATTTCCAGCAGTCGCGGAGAAGTAAGCAGAACTTTGACAATCGCCAATTGAGCAGGATGACGATTCGCCGCCACTCATAGCATTTGGCAGAATGTTGATCATAGTTCTCGATTGGCCAATCGGTTCTGGACTGGGCGAAACCGCATCCAACAGGCGGGTCTCAACGTTGCGGAATGTCCGCATTCCTTAGCTGCAGGCGCGAGGCTGAGCGCAACCAGAGATCTTGCATGGTCCGGATTGGACCGATAGGCGACGAGCTGCTTTTTCCTGCTCGTGGAGCGGTCCACGTCTCAGGTCGACAGAAATCGGTCCCGATCGCTTCGGAGAACACTTCAAGACTTGGAATCCAGCCGGAGTTGGATGGCTCACCAGAAGCAGAAATACGCGGTGCTTTTCGTCCGTGGCTGGCTCGC
>JBPCWB010000182.1:0-2789 GCA_051009955.1 Hyphomicrobiaceae bacterium
GCGATATCCAGCGCATCGCTCTTGACCACCTCATCGCCGCTGATGATGACCGGGTTTTGCGCCCGCAGCAATCGCGCGGCAAGCTCACTCAGCGCCTCATCCGACGGCCTCACTCGTGTGTCGATTCGCGACGATGCGCTGAGATCAATGCCGGCCTCGTTGTTGAGAATATCGCCCGGTAATGAGATGAACACCGGCCCGGTCGGCGGTGTGGTCGCAACCTTGGCCGCGCGTCGAACAATGCGCGGCAGGTCTTCCAGGCGCGGCACCTCGACAGCCCATTTGACCATCGGCTCTGCAATCGGCACCAGCGGATCATAGAGCAACGGTTCGGTCAGGCCGTGACCGAGTTCCTGCTGGCCGGCCGTCAGGATCATCGGCGTCCCCGTGAACTTGGCGCCGTAAAGCGCGCCCATCGCATTGCCCAGGCCGGGTGCGACGTGGACATTGCACGCGACCAACTCTCCGGAGGCGCGCGAATAGCCGTCCGCCATGGCGACGACGACGGCTTCCTGCAGGCCCAGCACGTATGTGAGGTCCGGATGGTCCTTCAGGGCGTCCATCACCGGCAACTCCGTCGTACCGGGATTGCCGAACAGGTGCGTAATGCCTTCGTCCTTGAGGAGCGCCAAGAATGCCGAGCGGCCCGTAATTGTATTGTCAGCCATCGATGATCCTCCCGGCGCATTGTCACTTGCTTTGCACCCGAAGGTATGGGCGGGTTGGGTCAAGGGTCAATCAAGCCCGTGATGATGATGGCGGCGCGAGGCAATCACCCCAACGCGCGGCATTGTTTCGTTGCGTTAGAAGCTGAGTGAAATGTCACGATGATCTGCGTTGCAGGCGGCGACGTACAAAGCCTGTTCGCGCGGCAGCTTCGGCTGCTGGCGCAGCCCGATCGTTCCGCGGATCGCATCATCATAGGTCTTCAGGCCCGGAAGCAAATCCGTGACGGCACGCCGGCGCCAAACCAGTTGCGCTTCATACTTCTTCACGGCGTCCTCATAGGCGGTGCGCGCCTTGACCTTATCAACGGTCGACCGACGTAACTCACGCCTGGCCTTGGACAGCGCCGAACGCACATCGCTTGTGCCTTCAACCTCACGTAATGAGCGCGATAATGCAGCGATCGCATCAGAGGCGGATTTCGGCTCCTGATCATCGATAACCCCGCCGAGTTTCTTGATCTCGCTGCCAAGACCGACGAACGCATCCGTTGCCGCGATGGATGCGACAGCCTTGCCGACGGGGCCGTAGGCCGTATCGACTGTTCGCCGGTACTTGCGTCTGGCATTGGTCTCGGCCTTTTGCAGCGCTACGAATGCCTTGTTCTCGGCACTCCACCGCTCCGGCATGGTGGCCAGTACGGCCTTCTGCTCGGCCTTAAGTTCTTCGATCTCAAGCTTTAGCCTTGCAATCTCGTCCGTATTTCCGCGTGCTTGGCGCAGCGCTGTCTCACGTTCCCCGATGTGTCGCTTCATGGCTGATGCGCGCTTTTGAATCGCCCGCACTTCACGATGCAGCGGCCGATAATCGGGCACCTTGGCCGCCACGGCATCAGCGGCCGTCTTCACCGCAACGACATCATCAAATACCTTGCCGGCCGCCTCGAACCCGCGCGCCAGGTCACGCTTCATTCGGCTTGGCAGATAGCTGACATCCAGCTGTTGACCATCCTTAATGGCCGCCCGCAGGGCGCCGCCGTTGCTGTCGAATTGTTCAAAGTTGTACTGCTCGATGCAGTACTGCATGCCCGGATTGCGGGGTGGTGGCGCAGTTTCGGACGTCAGCAGATTGCGATTAGGCAGGTAGTTCACCAGCGCCGGGATGTTGCCGACGATCACAAGTGCGAGCAGCTGCAGGCCAATGAATGGAACCACGCCTTTGTACATCTGGACCGTGCGAACGACAGCAGGCGCGACCCCGCGCAGGTAGAACAGAGCAAAGCCAAAGGGAGGTGTCAGAAACGACGTTTGAATGTTCAAACCGATCATGACGCCGAGCCACACGGCAGTGATGTTGGCGGACGGATCCATTAAGAGAATCGGTGCCACGATCGGCACGACGACCACGGCGATTTCGATGAAGTCCAGAAAAAAACCGAGGACGAAGATCACCGCCATGACGATGACGAATTGCGCCCAGAACCCGCCTGGAAGGCTGGTCAGGAAATCCTTGACCAGTTCCTCACCACCGAATGCCCGGAACGCGGCGGTCAACATCGCGGCGCCCAGCAGAATGATGAACACAAGCGACGTCGTCTTGGCCGTTTCAATCATCACACTGCGCAGTGTGTCGTCGATCGTGTAAGTGCGCCAACCGCTCCAAATAAAGGCGGCCAGGAAGACGGCAACGGCCACCAGGGCCAGCGCAATCCCGATGACGTCTTCGTCCGTCTTGATATTCTTGATGTTGATTTCGAAGCTGTTGGTGAGAATACCGATCGCAATCAGCGCAGCCAGTGCCATCAGCGCCGGAACGAGCGCCAGCCGGTTGCCCTCGCACAACCGATAGCCAGCCATGATCATGGCGCCGACAGCGCCGATAGCGCCGGCCTGATTAACGGTTGCGACACCGGTGATGATCGACCCAAGAACTACAAAAATCAGACTCAGCGGCGGGATCAGGATGAAGCCGACCCGCAAAAAGAATCGGGCGTTCAACACGCCTTCGAACGGCACCGAGGGCGCCATTTTTGGTCGAAAGAGACCGAGGATGAGCACATACAGCATGTAGAGCCCGACCAGAACCAGGCCCGGCACCAAGGCGCCGAGGAACATCTCACCGGC
>JBPCWB010000183.1:0-5787 GCA_051009955.1 Hyphomicrobiaceae bacterium
GGACCGAGAAAGCACAACGGGAGCTTCGACGGAAGAATTCCGGGGTAGGCGTCGACGGGCGGTCGTGGTCAAGGCCACGACCGACCTTTTTCACGACGTGTCGGCCTGTGCCCAAACGCGTGCTATATCCCCAAGGCAGACTGCAGGTGCTGCTCAGCTGCTGTGAAACGCGAGCTTCAAGGGGAGAAACGCCGTGCAAATTGCAATGATCGGTCTCGGACGAATGGGCGCCAATCTGGCGCGCCGATTGATGCGGCACGACCATTCATGCATCGTTTACGATCGCGATGAAGCCGCCCGGGCCGCACTTGCCGAGGCCGGAGCCATACCGGCTGAAAGTCTCGGTGACGTTGTCAAGAAACTGGAGCCGCCTCGAACCGTCTGGGTGATGCTGCCGGCCGGCGAAGCCACGGAAACAGCAATCCAGGATCTCGGAGAACTCCTTTCGCCGGGTGATGTCGTGATCGATGGCGGAAATACGTTCTGGAAGGACGACATCCGCCGCGCCAAAGAACTTGCCCAACGGGGCATCGAATACATCGACGTCGGCACCTCGGGCGGTGTTTGGGGGCTCGAACGCGGCTATTGCCTGATGATCGGCGGCAAAGCGACGGTGGTCGAGCGGCTTGACCCGATCTTCGCGGCGCTCTGTCCAGGCATTGGCGAGATCGCGCGGACACCACACCGCGACGGCCGCGACCCGCGGGCTGAGCAGGGTTATCTGCATGCCGGGGCACATGGCGCCGGACATTTCGTCAAGATGATTCATAACGGCATCGAGTACGGCATGATGCAGGCCATGGCCGAGGGCTTCGATATCCTGCGTCACGCCAACTCGGAAAACCTCCCGGAAGAGCACCGCCTGGATCTTGACCTGGCCGACATCGCCGAGGTCTGGCGCCGCGGCAGTGTGGTAACGTCATGGCTTTTGGACCTGACCGCAGCGGCGCTGGCCGAGGACGAGCAATTGTCGGAATTCTCCGGCCACGTTGGCGATTCCGGGGAAGGGCGGTGGACGGTGCAGACCGCGATTGAGGAAGCCGTTCCCGCCGAAGTGCTGACGTCCGCGCTATTCACGCGGTTCCGTTCTCGGCAAGACAACACATTTGCCGAGAAAGTCTTATCGGCTATGCGCAAGGGGTTCGGCGGACATGTCGAAGCGAAATAGGGCAGACGTTCGATGAGCGCGCGGTCACCATTTCGCACACCGCCATCGTTGCGCGTGATCTTGCTGATGGGCGTTGCAGGTTCCGGCAAGAGCACCATGGGTGAGGCATTGGCGCAGGAATTTGCATGGCCCTATCGCGATGCGGACAGCTTTCACCCCCAGTCCAACATCGACAAGATGAGTCGCGGCGAGGCGCTGACCGACGCCGATCGCTGGCCCTGGCTTGACGCCATCGCGGCTTGGATCGATGAGAGGCGCGCGCGGGATGAACGCGGGATTGTCTCATGTTCGGCACTGAAGCGTGTCTATCGTGATCGCCTTCTGACGGGACGCGCCGATGTCCGCCTGGTCTATCTGCAGGGCGACAAGACGTTGATTGGTTCGCGCATGGCCAAGCGGGAGGATCATTTCATGCCGACGGCCTTGCTGGAGAGTCAGTTCGCGGCACTGGAAGAACCAACTCAGGCGGAAGGTGCGATCATTGCGCCGATCAATGCCTCGCCGCGGCGGATCTCGGAGTTCATCCTGGCGGCAATCGCTCAGGCCGGAGATGGTCAGGTTTGAGGCCGACGACCACCCGAAACCGACAGACGTCTAAGGCGCTTCGTCCTGCCAGCGCGCGCGGGCATGCTCATCGCTCTCGCGGGTATCAACCCAATCGCCGGTGCCGTCCGGTCGGCTTTCCTTTTTCCAAAACGGTGCCCGCGTTTTCAGATAATCCATCAAGAACTGGGCGGCATCGAACGCCGCTTGTCGATGTTTGGACGCGGTCACGACGAGGACGATATTCTCGCCCGGCTTCAGGCTCCCGTGGCGGTGGATGATCAGTGAGGCCTGCAGTGGCCAGCGCGCGACGGCGTCGGCTTCGACCCGCTCCAGCTCTGCTTCGGTCATGCCCGGATAGTGTTCCAGATGCATATCGGAGATCGGGCCGTCGGAGGTGTCGCTGCGGACGGTTCCGGTGAACGTCACGACAGCGCCGATGTCGGTGCGATCGTGCGTAAGTTCGGCGACCTCGCGCCCGATATCGAAGTCATCTTGTTGAACACGGACGGCCACGATCAGCCTCCGGTGACGGGCGGGAAAAATGCAATCTCCCGCGCTCCCGCAATTGCCGTATCAGCGGGCACGTGCTGTTGATCAATGGCCGAGCGAATGGTTTCAGGCCGTGCAAAGGCGTTGGCATACTCGCTGCCCTGGTCGCGCAACCACGCGATCAGATCCGCAACCGTTTCAATGCCGGCCGGGATCTCCAGCGTTTCCTCGCCGCGACCGATCTTTTCACGCACCCAGGCGAAATACAGTAGATTGACGCGCGTCAAGGCCGCTCTCCACTCAACATCGCTGACGGCAACCGCATCTCTGGTCAGTCATTGCGTAGGGCATGGTTCACGGCTGCGTTGAGATAACCATAACCTGTCCACAATGTAAGGATTGCCGCAACCCATAGTAAGGCGAGACCGAAGTTCGTGACACCAATCGCAACACTACCGCATGCCGGCCCGACGAGCAGCAGGCACAGCGAAGCCATCTGCATGACGGTTTTCCACTTGGCGAGCCAGCTGACGTGGAGTTCAACGCGTACACTCGCCAGGAATTCGCGAAGGCCTGAAACCAGGATCTCGCGGCACAGAATGATCACGGCGGCCCAGATCGACCAGCCTTCGATCGTCTGCGTGTAAACCAGCATCAATAGCGCCGCACCAACCAACAATTTGTCTGCGATTGGGTCGAGCATGCGCCCGAATGCCGATTGCTGCTGCCACATCCGGGCCAGATAGCCATCAAAGAAGTCGGACACGGCGGCGAACATGAAGATCCCGGCAGCCGTCCAATGCGCCGCGTCTCCAGACAGGAAAAACAGCGATGCGACCATTAACGGCACGGCGAGGACGCGTCCAACCGTCAGTAGATTGGGGATGGTCAGCGGCGTCTGCAGGGCAACGAGGTCTGTCATGACGCCACCCTAAGCCTGATCCGGCCCAATACGTCAATGCAATCGAGCCAGAAAGTGCGCATAAGTCCCGTCAAATAGTGCCGTAGGGGTTGCCCAAAAGTCGCGCGTGTCTCGAATGTGGCCGCATATATGCCACGCGTGAGTGCTAGAGGCGGCTCGATCAAGGGAAGGGAGTCTCCATGGATAATACTCAAGGTGGTGGCGTTGCGGCAGGAGTATTGCGCACGCTGGCCGCGCTTATTCAGTTTGCTGCCATGGTCGTACTCGAGTTGGCTTCGGCAATTATGCTGTATGTTTATTTGGCGCTTTATGACCTCGATACCTTCGGTTGGCTGGTGCGGTTGTCGAAGGGGATACTGGATAGCGCCATCGTGTGGATGGAGTCCTTGATGCCGGACCTGTCGAACCGGGCTTACGCCACATTGCTCGGCGAGTTGGGTCCCAAGGCGATGCTGCTCCTGCTGATCGGACTCATCGTTGGCGCGATCATTCGATTTGTAGCCTGGTCGATCGTCCGCCTTGTGCGCCGATAAGGCAAGAGAATAACTGTTTCTTCATGATTTCGGCGGCCTAGCCATCGACCGGCCCGGCCAGCGCATGGCCAATAACCACCATCTCCGGAATTGTGTGGCGGACAAACCGCGCAACGGTGACGAGTGCCGGATCAAGAACGTTGGCCGGCGGCCGCGCGATGGTCGGTGTCAGCGTCTTGCCAAGTTCTCCGGAAAGCGTCTCGGCAGTCTGGATCACCTGATCCGCGAGCCGGTCGAGTTCACCGGAATCGATCATCGACGAGACGTATCGATGGGTGGCCTGCATCGCGCTCGGCCACCGGGCCAGGTGCAAATACATGCTCGGTGTAACGCCAAGCCGCGCACCACCCTGACGCCCGGCGAGATCATCGACCTGGGCGAGTGTTGCAGCATCGAGGGCGTCACGTCGCGGTAGCGGCGGTATCGGAGGAAAGCGGACGATGCGGTCTTCTTGCTCTTGGCCGTGCTCCAGATTGCGCTCCGCTTGTGAGGATTGACCAAACCGAGCGAGGGCCGTCAATGCCACAAGATTGTGTGCATTGCCGTGGTTGTAGAACCGGAGCACGTCGGCGAGGACGACCGCTTCTTTGGGCGAAAGCCCGGCACCGATGGCGACATTGGAGCGAATCGACAGGCCGGTTGTCAGCCGCGGCACCAATCGCGTGACCTGGCCGGAGCGATAGGCCGCTCCCAGCACGCCCCACGTCCATTCCAGCACGCCAGGACAGGTCGCCAGATGGCGAAAAATGAGGTTGACCTGGGGAATGCCGGTAGCCGCCTTGATGTCGGTGTAGAGGGCCGCAATGTCGGGCGGGGCATCTGCTTCTCGGATTTCCTGAAAGACGGCCATGACTGCTCCCGTGTGCCGCTACCCGCTCGGGCCAATCGACATTGCCACAACAATTGCGAACCCGATAACAGCCATCCAGAACGTGCGCCGCCAGCCAATGGGCTCCCCGAGCCACAGCCAGGCCGTCAGGGCGGTGATGGCGGAAAACGTCGCGAACCCGATCGAGGCGCCGACACGACCGTCGCCTGCCGAGCCCACCAGAAAGCTAGCCAGGGCCAGCGTTTCCAGCATCGCCTGCAACAGCACCAACCAGATCATGGATCGGTCCGGCCAGCGCTGCACGACGCCGTTCATCGACTCGCCGATGAACAATACACCGACACCGGCGAGCGCAAACAAGCGGTTGAGATAAAGCGCCTGCATGGCACCTAAGGCCGTGCCGGCTTCCTGTGCCAGAAACATCCGCAAGGCAATGATGACGGCAGCGGCAAGCCCGTATAGTGCCGTTACTCTGAGGTGGGCCTCATCATAAGTTTCACCTGAGCCACCGCGGCGCGACAGCATCGCAACACCGACGAAAACAAGTCCGATGGCTGCGCCCTGTTGCCAGTGAAATGGCTGGCCCGACAGCGCATTCAGAGCAACGAGGATTACCGAAAATGAGGATGCCGCGGGGGACGCAACGGAGACCGGGCCACGCGCCAGTGCCTTGTAAAGAAAATAGAGAGCGCCGAGATTGAGCAAGCCGGAGACGGCGGACGCGAACCAGCCGTAGGCGTGCCAGCGCGGCCAGTCGCCTGTGACCAGCAATAGGCCGGTGAGTGCGAGGCTCGAAAGACCCATGACGGCCGCGAACAGCACCGTCATCGAGACCCGCTGCGCCGTCACGCGTGCGACGCAATCTGAAACACCGATGAATGTCGCGCCTAACAGCCCCCAGAGAATACCGGTCATGGCAGCGGTGAAACAAAGACGCGCGGCCTCGACCGGGTTCCGTGACCCGTGTCACAACGCTCATGCACCGGGACGGCCTGTTTTCTTGGGCCGGCCTCGGCGCTTCTTGACGTCAGACGGGCCGGCGACATCGATCGTCTTCGCCGGTTTCATCACGTCACGAAGGGGAACGGTGCGCTCACTGCCGGGGCCCATTTCACCGGGTTGGGGCTTGCGCGGCCGGGCCGATGATCTGGCGGTTCTTGTGGACTTGCGCGGGCTGCCGTAGCTACCGGCCTGGTCCTCGACGGCGGCCTGGCGTGCCAACGGGTCATCGGCAACAGCAAGCTCGGTCTCACGCAAGCGCTTGACTTCGTCGCGCAGGCGCGCGGCCTCCTCGAATTCG